>CALGAS010000370.1 GCA_937959175.1 uncultured bacterium
CCGTAGAACCGCCCGATGTAGGCCAGGAAGGCGGTCAGGGCGCCGACGGTCAGCGAGTCGGCAAACACCAGCGAGGCCCCGGCGGCCCAGACGATCAGCAGGCCCACCTCGTTGGCAAGGCTCACCAGCGGGCCGAAGAATGACCAGATCACGTTCACCCGGTCGTTCGCCGTGACCACCGTCTGGTTGGCCGCATCGAAGCGATCGCACTCCCGCTGCTCCTGGGCGAACGCCTTGACGACCCGCGTGCCGGGAATCGCATCGGCCAGCAGGCTCGTCATGTCGGCCCAGGCGGTCCCGGCCCGGGCAAAGCCCCGCCGCATCCGCTCCCGCACGCCGTGTACCAGCCAGAGCACGAAGGGAAATGGGATCAGGGTCACCAGCGCGAGCTTGGGACTGATCCAGACCAGCACGACCCCCGTGAACACCACCAGCAGGACGTTCGACGAGAAGTCGATCAGATGCATCGAGAGGTAGTTGTTGATCCGCTCGGTGTCGCTCGAGACCCGGGAGATCAAATCGCCGGTGCGGCGGGCCGCGAAGAAGTCGAGCGACAGGCTCTGCATGTGGGCGTAGGTGCGGCTCCGGAGCCGGGCCGCGATCCGCTCGCTCACCCAGGCGAGCGTCCACGACTTGGCCCAGGAGAGCAGCCAGGAGATGATCGCCGCTGCCGCCAGCAGGCCGAGATACCGCCAGACGCGGGCAAAGGGGACATCGGCTCCGGACTGCCGGGGAATCAGCACCTCGTCGACCAGCGGCATCGTCACATACGGCGGCACCAGCGCCATGATCGTGCTGGCCATTGACAACAGGCAGCCGAGCACCGCGACGGCGAGGTGCTCGTGGGCGAAGCCGAGCACCCGCGCCAGCGGCCGCCAGGAGCCGCGGGCCGCCCCCGCCTCCTCGTCGGCGAGCCAGCCGGGAGTCGCCGCCGGGCCGTCCTCGTCGTCGGCTGGGAGCTCGGGCGTGCCACGCTGCTGGGCCCGCCAGGCGGCGGCCACCGCCTGCACATCGGCAGCCCGGGCGGCCGTGAACTGCCAGGATGCGACTGGCTGGCCGGCCCGCTCGAGCGTGACTCGGCCGAACGAAGTGGCCATCCGAACGGTGAGCCGGCTGTCCTTGTCGAGCGGCCAGGCCAGGGGAGGCCGGCCGGCGTCACCGGTCGCCGGGTCGTCAGCAAGCAGCCTCCGGTCGGTCAACACGACCCTTCCCGAGGCGAAGCGGCCAGCGGCATCGAGATCGAAGCGACAGCTGGCCAGCACCGCCTCCCCGGGCGAAACCAGGGCCTCCCAGCCCGGGGGAACGGCCAAAAAAGCCCTGGATGAAGGCTCAAATTCGGCGGACAGACGGTGGGCTGGGCTGATGGAGCGGCTCATGCGACGGAGGCACCGTCGGCGGGGTGATTGTGGGGCCGGTTTTCCCCGGGCAAGGGTCGCTTGCGGGGGTTCCCTTCAACTTCTACCATTTTTCTACAGTGTCCCGGACGCCCAGACCGCCAGTCGGCCGACGTCGGCGGCTGCCGCGTGAACTCCGCAACCGGGCGAAGTAGACTGATTGCAAATTTTTCGCTGCCGCCGTCCGGTCGTATTCTCCCTGGCTTGTGGTTTGTCATTTTTGCATGCCGACGAGCGACCGCAGCCGCCGTTCTGCTCGCTCGCGGGACACTTTTGCCGCCAATGTTCGATTTCATCACGGCTGGCACAAAACGTGCATGACTCTGCACGCAAGCGAGAGATGATCCAGCCCCGCCAACCCCACGTCCTTCTGCGCGGACACCCGGTCCGCTGGAAATGCGAGCGTCGAGGCCAATGAGCCCCGTCACCCCCCCGGCCGCCACCGTCGAGCGATTGTTCGAAAACTTCGATCGTCACCCCGCCCTGCTCGACAAGGGCCTTGGCTGCTACTCCCTCCGGCTCCTCGATTGGCTGTCCGGGGAGTTCCTGCAACCCCACATCAATGTGATGGCCATCACCCGCTACGGCAAGGAGCCGGCCAGGGTGGAGAACTCGTTCGACTTCTTTTTCTCCTCGGAAAAAACCTCGCGGGTGCGAACCGACTCGAGCATGGAAGAACTCGAGCCGTTCCTCGAGGAGAGCATGCGGCGGCTCCATGAGAACTTCCCCGAGTCGTACGTGCTCTGCTATCAGTCCTCGCGGGCGCTCGAGCGGCTGGCCCGGGAGTATCCCAGCATTCGGATCATGAATCCGGCCGCTGCCATCACCGAGATGCTCAACCGCAAAAGCTGGGTTCGCCGGCAACTCAAGCAACTCGGCGTCCCGGTGATCCCGGGCTCGGAGGTCCGTCTGGCCCCCTGGCAGTTTGCGACGCTGGCTCGGCGGCACGGCCTGCCGCTGGTCATCAGCCTCGATCATTCAGCCGCCGGCTCGGGCGTCCATCTGGCCCATGACGAGGCCGACTTCCGGGCCCTGGCCGAGGCCCATCTCGGGGCAGCCGCCTCGGTGATGCGGTTTATCGATGGCCGCAGCCTGAGCATGGCGGGCGTCAGAACCGATCAGGCGGTCCTGCTCGGCGAGCCGTCGCTGCAGGTAATCGGCCAGCCGGGGCTCACCAACCTCAGCTTCGGCTGGTGCGGCAACGACTTCTGCGGCCGCCATCTCGAGGAGCACGAGGTCGACCAGATGCGGGCGATCCAGAGCCGCGTCGGCGACTGGCTGGGCGACCTCTGCGTCGGCAGCCAATGCGGCTTCCGGGGCATTTTCGGCGTCGACTTCATCTCCGATGGCCAGCACGTCTATTTCACCGAAATCAACCCGCGGTTCCTCGGCACCACCGCCCTGATGGCCGACCGGCAGCAGGAGCTCGGCCGGATTCCGATGAGCTTTCTACACATGGTGCCCTTCCTCCCCGGCATGACCGTCGATGAGGACTTCGCCGAAGAGTACAACGCGGCGGCTGAGCCCCTTGATGTCTCGCAGCTCTGCCTCCATAACGTCGCCGGCGAGGACATGGTGGTGGAGCAGGCGATCGAGCCGGGCCGCTATTCGTTCAGCGATCGGGGCCTCGAGTTTCTCGGAGCCGCCGAACGGCTCTCGCAGACGGAGGCCTACGATGAGATCGTGATCAGCGGTGAGATTCCCGTTGAGGGCACCAACCTGCTGCGGCAGTCGGACGAGATCTGCAAGGTCTACACCTACGAGCCGGTGCTCGGCCCAGACGGCCGCTCGCTCACGCCCCGGGCCCGCCGGCTCGTCGACGCCATCCAGGCCGGCTTCACCCTCCGGCCGGCGCGGAGGTAACCAGCCATCAGGGAGCCCGCCGACCCACGGGTGGCGTTCCTCGGCAGATCCCGGGCGGAAGACCGGGAGCGGCTGCTGGCTGCCGCCGAGCGACGGGGAGCCTACGATCGTCGGGATCCCGAACCCTGCGATATCTCGATCCTGCCCCGGGTCATTGGTCGATCCCAGGCCGCCGACCTGGCGGACGTGAGCCGCCGGATCGTGCTGGCCTCGATCGAACGATCGCTCGACATTCAGGCCGGTCGCGAGCAGGCTGAGGATATCCCGCTGGCCTGGATTGCCGGGCTCGTGGAGCGGCCGCCCGCGACGCTCCTCGGCAACGTGCGGCTCGACTTCCTGCTGGAAGACGGCCGGCCGCGGCTGCTGGAAACAGGCTGGGTCAATCTCAGCGGGGTCGACTACGCCCCCCAGGCTGCCCTGGCCCTGCTCGATTGCCAGCCGGCCCTGGCGGAACAGTTCCGCGTCGAGCGGCCGGCCGAACGGATGCGGGAGCGGCTCGGCGAGCAGGGCATCCGTCGGCTGGCGATCCTCGTCAAGGATGACCACACCGTCTATGCCGCCAACGACTTCGCGCTGATCCGCGAAGTGCTCCGTCCGATCGACACGGTCATCGTCTCCGAGCGAGACTTTGCCGGCATCAGCGGCGGCCGACGCGGCATTGTCGTCGACGATCTCGCCTGTGACGGCGTCTACCTGCGAAGCCTCGACGGCCCGGCCGCCTTCTCTGGCCCGCGGGCCGCGACCAACCGGCAGACCCTCGAGCGGCTGCTCGCCTCCGACGTGGTCTTTCACGACCATCCGCTGATGCTGCTGGCCGAAGACAAGGACCTCGGCTGGCTCGCCGAACGCGATCCTTCGCTCGCGGCCGTCGTGCCGCGAACCATCCCGGCGAAGACGTTCCCGGAGGCCACCCCGGCCGGCTGGGTGCTCAAGCTCCGCGACCGGCATTCCGGGGAGGGGGTCTTCCTCGACCCTGCGGAGATCGCGGCCCACCGTGCCGACGCGGCGGCCGTGCTGCAGGAACGGATCACGGCTGATCCCTTTCCGGTTCTCACGGTGCACGGCCGGGAGGGCGATGCGGTGACCGATCTGGCCGTCCACCTGTCGTATCGCTACGACGTGGCCCGGCGGCGACTCGAGGTGGCCGAGATCGCCGGCTACTTCAGCCGGTTCTCCCTGGCCGGCGGCAAGGTCAATCTCTGTGCGGGCGGCGGCATCGTGCCGGTGCTCTCGGAACAAGACAGGCGGATGGAGACTGCCGATGCCCCGGCCGATACCTGAAGCGGAGCGTGGCTCGCTCGCCCGCGACGACTTCCGGCGGACGCTCGTCCGGCGGCGGTTCTGCACCGCCGACGACGTGCGAGACGTCTCGCTCGTGCCGCTGGCGGTGTCGGCAGCGGAGCACGCCGAATACCAGCAGGCCGCCGTACGGATCGTGGCGGCTGCCATGGCCGCATTTGCCGACCGTCGCGATCCGGCCCGCTTCGCGGGCGACACCTTCCAGCGTCTCGTCCAATCGCTGCCGGTCACGCAGCCGCTGATCGCGGGCAACGCCCGGCTCGACTTCCTGCCGACCGCCGAGGGCCCGAAGCTCCTGGAGCTCAACTTCGTCGGTGTCGGCACGACTGCCCGGCCGCACCAGGCGACGGCCGCCCTCCTCGACTGCCTGCCGCAGCTGCAGCAGTGGCATCAGCTCCTCCGGCCGACGGCGGCCTTCGGCCGGCAGCTGGCCCGGCTCGGCTGCCGCAGGCTCGCCCTGCTCACCAAGGACAACGACCGCGAGTATGTGACGCCCTGGCTCGATCGGCTCCTGATTCAGGAGCAGCTCCGGCCCGTCGACGTCCTGATCGTGCCCCGCCGGGAATGGGACGGCTTTCGAACCCTGGACGGTCGACTCGGCTTTCGGGGCCTTCCCATCGATGCGATCTATCCGCGGGAGCTGACCTGGCGGTCCTCGATCGAGGAGGGCATCGACTGCTGCCGCTTCTTCCTGGAAAGCGGCAGCCTCTGCCTCGACCACTGGGGGCTGATCCTCGTCGAAGACAAAGACCTGCGGTTTCTGCTTGGGCAGGATCCGACGCTGACAGACCTCCTGCCCCGCTCCTGGAACCTCGGCGAGCAGCCAGCCGACCTGGACTGCGGGGATCTCGTGCTCAAACGCCGACACGACCACGGCGGCGAGGGGGTGATCGTCGGACCGGAGCGGCTGCCCGAGGCCGACCGCGACGATTGGTTGGTGCAGGAGCGGCTCCGCGGCCCTCGGCTGCCGATCGAAACGCTGGGAGGCTTCAGCGGAACCGTCACCCATGACCTCGCCACGCACGTGACCTACGAATACGATCTCGAACGTGGCGAACTGACGCACTGCGTAGTCAGCGGCTACCTGGCCCGCTACGCCCCCGCTGGTGACATCGTCAACCTCTCGCAGGGGGGCGGCGTGATTCCTCTGCTTGTCGAACGCCCGACCCCGGAGCCACCACGATGACCCGCATCATCGGCAGCCTCGGCTACATCGAGCGGCCCGAGTTTTCCTACGACTGCATCTCGGACCGGATTCAGATCGAGTCGACGCTGGCCGCCTGTAATGACCGGATCGTGATGGGCCACTGGGATGAGTTCGACCCTGCCAGCCTCACCGGCCGGGCATGGGACGTCCGAGCCGGCTGCTGGATCACGGCCGACTTCTCCCGCTGCGCTGCCATCTTGATCCTGGAAGCGCCCGTGCCGGGTTCCAAGAATGCCGACTTCGCCAATGCCGATGCCGGCATGCGGGAGATCCTCCGCCGCGGCATTCCGACGGTCAACTCGGTCCGCACGTTCCTGGCCCATCCCGACAAGCGGTACCTCGCCGAGCGGACCGACATGCCCTTCCCGAAGACGTCGCTGATCAGCCGCGACACCGACCTTGGCCCGATCCTGGCCACGCTGCCCGAGGAGGTCGTCGTCAAGCCGCTGATTGGCTGCGGCGGCAAGGGAGTGACCCGGCTGCCCCGCGACGCCGAGGCGATCCAGGAGATTCTCGAACCGGGCCGCGAGTATCTCCTGCAGCCCTTTCTGCCGGAGATCCTCGAGGGCGAGAAGTCCCTCTACTTCTACGCCAAGCGATATCGCTACGCCGCCATCAAGCGACCCAAGCCGGGTGAGTTTCGCGGTAACGAGGAGTACGCCGACTCCGACGGCTACGACCCGACGGCCGAGGAGCTCGCCTTCGCCGAGGACGTCGTCCGCCGCTTCGGCAGCCAGTCGATGATCGAGCGCATCGACATCTGCGGCCGGCACGTGATCGAGATGAGCATCGAGTGCCCCGGGCTGAAGCTCAAGAAACTCGGCCTTGAGAAAGAGGCCGGCCCCTGGACGCTCGAGGCCATCGAGATGGCGATCGCGACCAACGCCTAATCGCGGGGGTTCACCGCACGCAGGCTCGGGGTGGGCCCGTGCCATCTCGCCGGACGCTCGCTGCAGGCATCCTGCCTTTCGCTCGTTGGGCTTCACCGCACGCAGGCTCGGGGTGGGCCCGTGCCATCTCGCCGGACGCTCGCTGTGGGCATCCTGCCCTCCGCTCGCTCGTGGGAAACCGAGCTTCGCCTTCCGGGCTGCGCTCGGTTTCCCAACGCCGGCTCGATTGGCACGGGCCCACCCCTCGCGAACCCGTATTCCACGCGCGCGGACGCAATAAAAGCCCCCCGGCGCGAGCCGGGGGGACGGCGGGCCGTTGGGCGATACCGGCCTCTGGAAACCCGAGTAACCGTTCACCACCAACACGCCCAATCCGCGTTCACAACCGCGCAACCTCTGGGTCTTCTCCCGCCCGCCGGCGGGCTGTCGGCCGTGCCGGGCCGCCTCACTTCAACCCGGGCCGTCGATCGAGCGCCCCGCGGACGCCGAGGCTCTCGGGGTGGCGGGCGATCTTGTCGGAGAAGACCCGGATATCATCGACAATGGGCCGGAGGTCGCCCGAAAGGCTCTTCACGTTGGCCGCGGCGGCCGCGAGATCCTCGTAGACCCGCGGATCCCGGACGAGTCGACCGAGGGTGCCATCGGACTCATTGAGCGCCTTGGTGAAGAAGACCGCCTGCTGGAGCACCTCGTCGAGGCGGCCGATCGTGGCGTCGATCTGGGCCACCATGCCGGCGCCCCGCTCCCCGAGCGGTTGCGTCAGCCCCTCGAGATTCCGGAGGTTGCGGTCGGCCGTGTCGAGCGTCGTGCCCATGCCCTGCACCGTCGTCCGCAGGTCGGTGAGCACCGCCGGCATGTCATTGAGCGTCCGCTTGAGATTCTCACGGGCCTGGGGATCCCCCATCACATCGTTGATGTTGGCCATCGCCCGGCTGAAGTCATCGAGGGCCCGGTCGGTCTTCGTGACCAGGTCCCCGAAGCGGTTGTCATCGCCGAGCAGGAGCCGGTCGATGTCGCCGGAGAGCTTGGTCACCGCCTCGCTGGCCTCGGTGAGCGACTCGAGGGCGGTGCCCAGCTTCGGCTCGAGGGTTGCGAACATCTCGAGGGGATCCCGCGAGACCGCCCCGTTGAGCACCTCGTCGGGCTCGACCCGCTGCCGGGGCGGCCGGATCACTCCCGGCACGAGCTGGATTTCGGCATCGCCCAGCAGCGTGGTGGTGATCCGGGGCTGCTCGTCGCGATAGACCGGCACGTAGGTGTCGATGTCGGCCACCACACTCACGCCGCCGCGTTCGTCGAGGGTGACGTTCGAGACGCGGCCGACGAGGATCCCGTTCTTGCGCACCGGCGTGCCGTCGGCGATCCCCCGGGCATCGGCAAACCGCATCTGGAGCGGGTAGGTCGCCTGCACCAGGCTCGGCAGGTCACCGAAGAGCACCACCAGAATGCCGGCGATGATCGCGGTGGCCAGGACCACCACCCCGACGCGAAACTGCATCACGCGGTCGCTCATGCCTCGGCCTCCCCGCTGGCGTCGCCGGCCCGCTCGGCCTCGCCCCGCTCGAGGCGGGCCTGTTCCTCATGGAGCTCCATCAGCCGTGTCCCTGCCCGGCCCTCGACAAACTGCCGGATCCGCGGGTCGGTGCAGGCGTCGAGCTCGGCCGGCGTGCCGTCGAAGACGATCTGCGACTCGGCAGCTGCCAGGCGTACGAGCGGGTAGAGCATGATCACCCGGTCCGCCACCTTGCGGGCGGTGTGCATGTCATGGGTGACCACGACGCTCGTCACCTTGGGCCGCTGCCGCACCTTGAGGATCAGCTCGTTGATCACGTCGCTCATGATCGGGTCGAGGCCGGTGGTCGGCT
>CALGAS010000371.1 GCA_937959175.1 uncultured bacterium
TCCCAGAGCCGATACCGGAGGTACGACGCCCAGCCGGCCACTGAGAAAATCTCCGCCAGCAGGAACGGCCGCCAGTGCCGCGAGGACACGGCAAGCTCATCAAGGAGGACTGCCACCGCCTGATCAGGCTGGGCCGGCAACGCATCAACGAACTGCCGGAAGCCGGGCACGCCCAGCATCTCCATGCGACGGCTGATCCGGGCCCGCTCCCGCCAGGCCTCGTAGAGCGGCAGGTGCTTCCAGGGGCTCGGCCAGGCGGCCTGACCGCGGTCGAAGTGCAGCCCGCAGTGGCGGGAGATGTCGGTGATCACGTGGCTCGACCAGCTGCTGCCGAGCTGCCGATCGATCAGTTCGCTGACGGTGTGGTAGCGACGCTCCGCGGGAGGCGTGGGGGTGGGCCGACCGGCAGCCTGCTCGGTGGCGGCAAGTTCGGCGACGGTGTGGACCAGCCGCCGCGGGTCGCCACCGGTGTAGAAGTCGGGATAGGCCTCGAGGCAGTGGCGAAAGGCCTGCTCGAGGTCGGCCGTCTGGATCTGGCCGCGGTCGTAGAGGGCCTGGAAGTGCGCCGCCGGCAGCAGCATTTCGCAGTCGCGGACATCCCGCAGCATCTGGCGGGCCTCGAGGAATCGCGCAGGGGCGAGGCCGAGAAACGGATTGACCGCGACGTAGTCGTCAAGCGGCCAGACCGGTGGCACGATCGCTGAGATCTCGCCGATCGCCGCCGTCACCTGCTCGAGCTGCGACGGGCTGGCGGGCCGGCGACTGCCGAGGGCGACGGCGGCGGACTGGCTGGCGGGGCTGGGCATCAGGGGATTCTCCGGGACGGTTGATCAGAGCGCGGATGGAACGGGAGACGGCACGGGGACGGCAGCGTGGGGCAGAGGGGCCCCGCCGCCGGCTCAGGGAACCGGGTCGGTCAGACCCCAGGCTCGCGCGGTGAGCCGGCGGGCGGGAATGTCGAGGTAGAAGCCGTTGGCCGCGTGGACGTGCAACGCCCGGACCGCCGGCAGCCGCGAGAGCAGCGGCGTGGCTGCCTGGATCGCGAACACGCCGAGGAAGCCGACGACGACGATCGCCGCCACCACACCGCCAAGCAGCGAGGCGGGTGGTAATGCCGTGGCGACTGACGAGCCGGTCAGGATCTGGTTGGTCGCGGCCAGGGCGGCCACGTAGGCCACGGCTACGCCCGTTGCAGCAAGCACCCCGCCGCCGGCTAGCCGGAGCGACCGGGTCAGGAAGGCCTGCCAGAGGAGCGTCGTCAACGCGATGATCAGCACGATCCCCAGCACCAGCCCGCCCGGCTTGGTGAGCGGATCGATGCCGGCGACGGTGAAGACTCCCAGGCAGATGCCGCCGGCCGTGGCTGCCGCCGCAATCGCCGCCAGGGCTGCCGCACCGCCACGGGGGAGCGGGGAGGCGGTGGTCTTGGTGCGGGCGGCGGCCTCGAGCACGCTGCCGGAGGCGAGGAAGGCGTGGGCCTTGTAGGCGGAGTGGGCCACGATGTGGAGCAGGGCGGCGCCGAAGGCCCCCAGCCCGCACTGCAGCATCATGAAGCCCATCTGGGCGATCGTCGAAAAGGCGAGGGCCCGCTTGATGCTCGTCTGCGAGAGCATCACCAGGCCGCCGAAGAGGGCCGTGATCGCTCCGACGACCGCGAGGATGTCGAGCGAGAAGTGCGAGAGCGAGACCAGCGGGCTCAGGCGGATCACGAGGTAGCCGCCGGCGTTGATGATGCCCGCGTGCATCAGGGCCGAGACGGGCGTGGGGGCTTCCATCGTGTCGGGAAGCCAGCTGTGGAAGGGCACCTGGGCAGATTTCGTCATCGCGCCGAGCACCAGCAGCAGGCCGATCAGGCCGGCGGCCCAGCCCCCGCCGGCTGCCCGCTGGGCATCGGCCTGGGCGAAGAGGTCGGCATAGTCGGCGGTGCCGAAGGTGGCGAAGGTGAGGCCGAGGGCCGCCAGCAGGAAGGCGTCTCCGAGGCGGCTGATCAGAAACTTCTTGCGGGCCGCCCAGAGGGCCCAGGGGCGGTCGGGGTATTGCAGCAGCAGCATGTGGAGGCCGAGGCTCGTCAGCATCCAGGCGGCCGTGAGCATCAGCAGGTTGCGGGCCACGACGACCGCGAGCACCGCCCCGATCGTGAAGGCCAGCCAGGTGAAGAAGCGGCCCTGCCCCGGCTCACCGTCGAGGGCCCGGATCGAGAACCGAGCGATCACCAGGCCGACGGTCGTGATGAGGAGCATCATCACCGCCGAGAGCGTGTCGAAATAG
>CALGAS010000372.1 GCA_937959175.1 uncultured bacterium
ACGTGTACCAGTGTGAGACCAAAGGCGATCAGGAAACTGGCACGCAAAAGCGTCGACCAGCGGCCGTTGGACCTGTCGGGATGCAACGCCGCTGGCCCGGCCGCGGTGATCTTCTTCACTGGCGGCGGTGGCGTAGACGTCGTTTCCCGTCCCATGTCGATGGTTTCCAGCATATTTCGACGCTATCCTCGCTTCCCAGGCGGGTCAAACTTCCGTCTTCTTCATGCCCTCGCCCCCGCGTGTCACTCACCAATGGCCCCTCCAATCGATCCAGCCACTTTCACCGGATCAGTTCGTTCTCGATGGGTCGGCTGGCTGGCGGTGGTCTGCCTGGCGGTGATTCCTTCCCTCGCGATCACCGCGGCCGCGGGGCTCGTTCACGATGTCCCCTGGGGCGACCATCTGACGCTGTTTCGTGACACGGGTGTGCTCGAGGGCATCTCCGCCGAGAGCCTGTTCCGATTCCACAACGAGCACCTGATCGTGCCCACCCGCCTGGCAGTGGCGGCCGACTATGCGATCTGGCACGGGGCGAATCTGCTGCCAGCCATCGCCACGCTCATCTTCGCCGTCGGGATTGTGGCTATCGAGGTGGTCATGTTCCGCAGAAGTCTGCCAGGTCTGCCCGCCGTGGGCCTGGCCTTTGTCGCGGCGGTGCTGGCAGCGGTGCTCCTCAATGGCCGCCTGACGTGGACACTCACCTTCCCGATCCTGCTTCAGCATGTCTCAGCCAACTTTTTTGTCGTCGCCGCGCTTGCCGGCTATGCAATCGCCGTCGCGGGACGGCAGGAAGGCCGCAGGCGAGGCTGGGGCCTCTGCCTGCTGGCGGCGGCAGGGGCGGCGGTCTCGAGCGCTGCTGGTGTGTTTGCACTGCCGGCTGCCGCGGCGGCGACGATCCTGCTGGCGATCCTCTCGGCCCCGTTTCGGCGGCGTCCCTGGCGTGGGCCGCTGGCGGCCGTGATCCTGGTAGGGGTAGCGGTGATCGGAGCCTACGGACTCGCCTACGTTGCCAGCAGGCCGGCCGAGCATGTCCGGACGGCGACGAACCTGGCCCAGGCGATCCGGTTTACCGCCTACTTTCCGGGTGGTGTCTGGTTTCGCGACGGAGGCTGGCCGATCATCCATCATGCCGAGCCGCTCGTCCTGCACGCGGTCGTGCTCGGCTTCTGGGCGGCCCTCGGCCTCGTCGCGGCCGATCTCTGGCGGCGGCGGGAAAGCCTCGGCGAGTTCGAGCTCTTCCACGTCGCGGTGCTCGCCTTCGTGCTCGGCACGGCAGCCGCTGGGGGCCTCTTCCGCGGCGGAATGAGCCCGCTTGAGGCGCTCAACAAGAAGTACGCCCCCACGGCACTGCTGGCCTGGGGTTCGCTGGCGTCGCTGGGCCTGCGGCGGGCCGTGCCCTGGTTGCTTGGAGAGGGCAGTGCTCCGGCGGCCCGCCAGGTGGCTGTTGCTGCCGCCCTTGTTGCCGCCATACTGCCGGGTGACGTCGTCGAGTATCGGGCATGGACGGTCTGGAAGCGGGAACTCCATCAGGCGGCTGCCTCGTATGCCGCTGGTGACCGAAGCGACTCGTTGATTCGTCGGTTTTTCGAAAATGTCAACATGGGCCGTCGCCTGCTGGCGCCGATCGCAGCCGACGGCGGCTACTGCTTTGCCCGCGCGGAACAGCTTGCCGCCGAGGCTCGTTCGGTGCCGGCTGCGGTTCTCACCGAGTCCGGCCGTCTCGAGCGGGTTCCCGACCATACCGACTACTCGCTCGAGTCGATCAACGATCAGTCCTTTCCGCTCGGCAAGCCACCGCCCCGGCTTGCCCGGGAGACGCCGCTGACGGTGGCCGGCTGGGCGATCGATCGGGAGGCGGGCCGGCCCGCGGC
Organism: uncultured bacterium; assembly: GCA_937959175.1. Taxonomy (GTDB): domain Bacteria; phylum Planctomycetota; class Planctomycetia; order Pirellulales; family UBA1268; genus QWPN01. The sequence continues at coordinate 1,872 of CALGAS010000372.1, forward strand.
CGGCGTCGAGCTGGTCTGCGGCGGCCGTTCGTACGAGGTTCGCTACGGCCTGCCGCGGCCCGATGTCGCCGAGTATTTCAAGCAGCCCGGGCTGGTCGACAGCGGCTTTCGCGGGATCCTGTCGGCCGGCACGCTGCCGCCAGGTGAGCACATGCTCAGGCTCCGGCTGCGGCTGAGCGACGGCGAGCACTTTCTCGAGACCTCGGGCTACCCGGTGATCGTGGAGTGAGTTGGGGGACGCAAACGAACGCGGGCTTCCGGGGGCTGGGAGGGCCCAATGGCCCGCAGTCCCCCCGGGAGGCATGGACAGCCACCAGGGGTCGCTTGGTTGTGACAGCGTTTGGGGCGGGTTGGTGGTGAGCGGGCGCTCGGGCTACCGGGGACCGGGAAGGCCCAA
>CALGAS010000373.1 GCA_937959175.1 uncultured bacterium
TCCCAGCAGGAGGCGGCTCCGAGCAGGCCCCCCTCGCTGCCGCGGAGCTCATACCGTCGCAGCGCGATACCGGTGGTGGTGGCGGCCTCCCACCAGGTTCGCCGGGCCGGCTCATCGATCGCCCGCATCGTCGTCGACCGGCGGATCGCCCGCTGGAGCCGGTTGACGGGCGGACGAAAGCCCGCCAGTTGCCGCCGGAGGACTGCGATCCGGGATGCCTGCTCGTAACCGGCGCGCTCGAAGACCCGCTGCATGCCGGGCGAGGAGTCGAGAATCCCGGGCAGGTCGCTGCCTCCGTAGAGACCGAGGTAGAAGCCGCCCAGGTCGGGCGTGCCTCCGCCGAGAATCGTCGTGGCCCCCCGATCGCGAAGATAGGCCTCGCACGTCGCCAGGAGACCGTCCTCGATCGCGGCCTGCTGCTCGTGCGGCGGCACGACCACCAACAGCGTGGTGCCGACGGAGCGATCGAGGGCCGAGAGATCAGCCGTCGGACCGAAGGCGGCATGGGCGAAGCCGAGCAGGCGATCGGCGTCGCGAGCCACGATCAGCCCGTGGCGGTCGAAGTAGGGCTTGGAGAAGACGGCCGACTCGAGGGCGGCTGAGGTCATCGGCTGGAGGGCCGCCGGTCCGAGGTCGGCGGCTCGCCAGAGGTCGGCAAGCCGCGGGGGATCCTCATTGCGAAAGGGCTCGAAGCGGATCATCCTGGCCCTTCCGCTTCCGCGTCGACGCCGCCCAGCGACACCTCGACCGTGTCATCCCGCACGCGGACCTCGTAAACCGTTTGCCGCACCGTGGGCGTGATCGTGTGGCAGCCGCTGACGACGTCAAACTGCCAGCCGTGCCAGGGACAGGTCAGCGTGGTGCCGCAGAGCCTGCCCGTGCCGAGCGGTCCGCCCTGGTGCGGGCAGAGCCCGTCGATCGCGTGAAAAATGCCATCGACGTTGGCCAGGGCCACGATCCGGCCACCGGCCACCCGTTCGATGCTGGTGCCCGGCGGGCATTCCTCGACCCGGGCGATCGCGATCCAGTCGGCCATGGGGGGCACAGGGGCGGGCGACAGGTGAACCGCCGCGAGCCTCACGCGGCAGGTCGGGCTACTCTAGCCTTTCGGGGCTTCTCCCGCCATCGGCGATGCACCCACCAGTATTGCGACGGCTCCCGGCGGATCGCGTTCTCCAGGAGCCCCGTGTACCACTGCGACAGCGAGGTCAAGTCGGCCGTGTCGGGCGAGTCGCTGGCAGGATCGGCCATCCCCTCGACGCGGAGCACGAAATCGAGGAGCCGCCCCTGGCGGGTGGCCGTGCAGACGAGCACCGGCGCCTCTGCGGAGAGGGCGAAGACGCCGATCGCCTTGTGAACGCTCGCCGGCCGTCCGAAGAAATCGACCCAGCAACCCTTGGGGCCTGCCGCCTGGTCGCCGAGCAGGCCGATCGCGCCGTTCTCTTCCAGCACGAGCGCGACGTCGGGAGCGCTCCCCTTCTTGGGCAGGATTCGCTGTCCCCGCGACTCCCGAAACGCGGTGACGAACTGGTCGAGCAGCGGATTGTCGAGCTCGCGGGCGACGGAGAACAGCCGGAAGCCGAACATCCCGAACAAGTAGGCGGCGAGCTCGAAGTTGCCGTAGTGGCCCGAGAGGACGACCTTGGGGCGATCGAGCCAGAGCGTCCGGACGATCTCCTCCATCCCTTCGATGCGGAGATGCCGTCGCCAGGTCGTCTTGTGGATCACCCGGTTGGCATGGGCGATCTCGACGACCATCAGCAGGAGGTGTTCCCACATCCCGCGGGCCACATCCCGCCGCTCGGCTGGCGACATGGCGGGGAAGGCCTGGCGGAGGTTGTCGCGAACGACCGCCCGCCGAATCCGCACCCGATTGGCCAGAAACGCCGAGAGGCTTCGAGCCCATCGCTCGCAGGTCGCCCGGGGCAGCGACTGGATCACGCAGATCAAGACCCGCACCGCGACATAGGCGGCCAGGTCGGCCAGGCGGGCGAGCGGCGAGCGGGGCTTGGGGGCAGGCAAGACGTCAGATCCGTGACGGGGCTCAGGGCCGCATCATGCGACCGGCGGGATTGTGGCCGGCGGAGGCCGGCGAAACCAGATCGATTTTCACCTCAGCCGGCTGGCTCGGCCAGCAGGAGGGCGACGCTGACGGCGTTGAACATCGCGTGGAGGAGGATGCAGGGCACGATCGACCCCGTCCGGCCGGCAATCAGGCCGAGAACGAGAGGGATGGCCCAAAGAGACGGAATCTTGCCGAGGGAAAAGGTGAGAAAGCCGACCGCGATGAGGTCCTGCATGATGAGAATTCCGACGGTTGCACGACCGTGAAGAGACCCCAT
>CALGAS010000374.1 GCA_937959175.1 uncultured bacterium
CGCTTCGCTCGGAGCCCGGCCCCTTTTCCATAGAAGCCCCCCGGCGCGAGCCGGGCGGGACGGCGGGCCGTTGGGCGAGAGACGCCCCCGGAAGTCCGTGAAACCCTTCACGACCACAACGCACAAACCGCCTTCCGAACCAAAATCCCCCGGAACCGTGAACCGCGGGACGGCGGGCCGTCCCAGCCCCCGGCAGCGCTACCGTCGTTTACCCCCCCGGGCGAGCCCGAGGCAGGTTGCCCCCGCCCGGGCCAGCGTGGTAGTGTTCAGATATTCAAGGGGCCGATTCATGGCGGATCTGGCCCCGGTTTTCGCCGGCCCGGCGGGCGGTAGGACGCCCCGGGCGTTTCGCGGTGCGGCGACCGCGCAGATGTGAGGGACGAGTGTTGATGACAAACAGCCGCGGCCGCCCGGAGGAGAAGGGCAGAGCCGCTGCGAGCCCCCGACACGACGAGGGGCAGGATGAGGCTCACCGGGCTGCTGCTCGGCGAGAAGCCGACAAGGCAGAGATTGATTTTCGTTCGCTGGGGCTCTCTCCGGCCACTATGGCAGCCGTCGACCGCGCCGGCTACGAGATTCCGACGCCGGTGCAGGCGGGGCTGATTCCGCGGGCGCTCAAGGGCATCGACGTGCTCGGGCAGGCCAGAACGGGCACCGGCAAAACCGCCGCGTTCGTGCTGCCGATTCTCGAGCGGATGGCGACGCCCGGGCGGGGTGGGAGTCCACGGGCGTTGATTCTCGTGCCGACCCGCGAGTTGGCTGTCCAGGTGCGGGATGAGTTTGAGAAGCTCGCCCACGGGTCGGGCATCGTCTGCGTCGCCATCTATGGCGGCAAGCCGCTCAAGGGTCAGATCGACAAACTCGCCAAGCATCCGGCGGTGGTCGTGGGCACCCCGGGTCGCGTGCTCGACCACATGAGCCGGGGTACGCTTTCCTTGTCTGGTCTCGACATCGTCACGCTCGACGAGGCCGACCGGATGCTCGACATCGGGTTCCGTCCCGACATCGAGAAGATCCTCCGCCGCTGCCCCGAGGGCCGGCAGACGCTGCTCCTCTCGGCAACGGTGCCGCCGCCGGTGCAGCGGCTCGCCACGCGGTACATGCAAAATCCCGAGATCATGGACTTCTCGACCAACGAGTTGGCGGTCGAGACGATCGAGCAGCGGTATTTCACCGTCGATCCGACCCGGAAGTTCGACCTCCTCGATCGGCTGCTCGAGCGGGAGCAGCCCCGGCAGGCGATCGTCTTCTGCCGGACGAAGCGGGGCACCGACAAGGTCTTCGAACGGCTCTCCAGGCGGCTGGCCCGGCGGGGTGAGCGTCGGGGCGAGCGTCGCGAACGCGGCGGCCGCGAGCGGTCTGAAGGCTCCCAGGCGGTGGCCTGCATTCACGGCGATTTGGCACAGAATGTCCGTGACCGCGTGATGCGGCAGTTTCGCGAAGGCACGGTCCAGATTCTGGTGGCGACCGACGTCGTGGGCCGGGGGATCGACGTCTCGAGTGTCTCGCATATCGTCAACTACGACGTGCCCGAGTTCTGTGACGACTACGTGCATCGCGTGGGCCGCACCGGCCGGATGGGCCGAGAAGGCATCGCGTTCACGTTCGTGACTCCAGAGGAAGGCACCCAACTGACCCGGATCGAGATCCGGATCGAGCGGCTCCTCGAACGGGATGAGATCGAGGGCTTTGAGGCCTTTGACCGCCGGCCAGCCCCGGCGCCGGTGGAGCAGGTACCCACCGCCTACGGAAGGGGCCTGGCCGAGCAGCCGCAGCAGGAACCGGCCGAGAAGCCGAAACCGGCCGCCTCGCTGCTGGGCAAGGGGAGGGGGCCGAAGCGGCATCGACGGGCGCTCTGAGCCCGCAGCGACGGTAGCGAGGCGTTGTCAATCGGGGCTGCCCATGCCCCATCGCCGGACGTTCGCTTCGGCCCTCCAGGCCTCCGCTTACTCGGACCTGGCTGCGCTTCGCCATCCGTGGCTTCGCTTGCCAGCTACGCCGGCTCTCGGGGCACGGGCAGCCCCTTCCCCGACGCGTGCGGCGTATACTCTGCATCTCGAAGGGATGACGTGCGGTGCAGGAAAGGGATCAATTCATGGCCGACGTCGAGTCCGGCGTGGTGCGGCAGCGGCTCGAGAGCCTGCTGCGGGCCGGCGTCGAGCAGCTGCCGAGGGTCACGGTGGCAGGCGAAGCTCATCCCAGCCCGCCTCAGCCGGTTCCGCGGGCGGAGAGCACGCTCGGTGAGTCGACCGCCCTTCTGGAGGTGCTCCGCGGCGAGGTGGCCGGCTGCACCCGCTGCCAGGAACTGGCCTCCACTCGCACCCAGACGGTGTTCGGGGCCGGGCCGGCCGATGCCCGGCTCGTGTTCTTCGGGGAGGCGCCGGGGGCGGACGAAGATGCCAGCGGTGAGCCCTTCGTGGGGAAGGCCGGGCAGCTGCTGACCAAAATCATCGAGGCCTGCACCCTCAAGCGGGAGGATGTCTACATCATGAACGTCCTCAAGTGTCGCCCGCCGGGCAATCGCAACCCGGAGCCCGCCGAGGTGGCCAACTGCCGGCCCTACTTTGAGCGGCAACTGGAGATCATCCAGCCGGAGTTCATCTGCTGTCTGGGCACCATCGCTGCCCAGGCCCTGCTTGAGAGCCGCGAGTCGATCGGCCGGCTGCGGGGCCGCTGGTTCAGGTACGGTTCGGCCACGGTGATCTGCACCTACCATCCCTCCTACCTGCTGCGAAATCCGGCGGCAAAACGCGATGTCTGGGACGACATGAAGCGGCTGATGGCCCGGATGGGCGTCGAGCTGTAGCTGCCTGGTCGATTTTGCTGAAGAAACCGGCCCTGACGATCCGATCATTTTCTCGGGTCACCGGGGGGGAACAGCCGCTGATCCACTCGGAGTGGTCGCAGGGCCGGCTGGGGGGCTGGCCCTGCGGTCATCCGGCTGCCAGGAGATCGTTGCATGTTCGGCAATCGCCCGCTTCGCCTGCCGCTGGTGATGCGATTCGGACCCACGATCGCGGCGGTCCTGCTGGCCGGGTGCACGATGTGCCCCGATCCCTACGACTATTCCGGGCCCGTTCCCAACGGCTCGGCCCCGCAAAACGACTTTCGGGCCCGCAGCAACGGGATCGAGCCGATCGGCCTTGCCCCAAAGCCCTGGCCGCCGATCGTCAAGCGGGAGAATGATGGTAGCCGGTCCGAGCCGACCCTCGTCGCCCGACACGCCGCCGACAACGGGGCGGAACAGATTCCTGAGGTCGTCGCCGAGGAGCCTCTCGATATCGCGGCCGCCTTCGAGCCGACGCCCCGCTGAGGCCCGTCAGGCCGGCTTGATCAGGCCCGGTTCGGGAATCCAGCCGTCGGGCACCACGGCCCCGCGGGGCACCACGGCCACGCCGTCCCGGACGAGAAAGCGGGGGCAGTCGGCTGTGTCGACCCAGCCATGGTCGTTGACGATCCGCGTGCCCGTGCCGAGATGTACGTTCTTGTCGATAATCGCACCCTCGATGATCGAACCGTCGCCGATTCCCAGCGGCGGCTCGCCCCGGGCGACGTCGCCGGCCAGTTCGTCGGGCGTCTCGTAATAGTCGTTGCCGAGCACCACCGAGTTGCGGATGACGACGTTCTTGCCGATCCGGCACCGCAGCCCGATCACGCTGTTCTCGATCACCGCCCCCTGCTCGATGGTGCAGCCGTCGGAAATGTGGCTTTCCCGGATGCTGGCTCCCGTGATCCGGGACGGCGGAAGAAACCGAGCCCGGGAGTAGATCGGTGCGCCGGCCTCGACAAACTCGAAGGGCACCGCGGCTCGGGCCAGGTCGAGATTGCACTGGTAATAGGAACGGATCGTCCCGATATCTTCCCAATAGCCGTCGAAGACATGGAGCTGCACGTTCTTGGCCCGAATGGCGGCCGGGAAGACTTCCCGGCCGAAGTCCTGATAGTCGGTCTTGGTGAGCAGCTCGAGGAGGCAGTCGCGATCGAAGAGATAGATGCCCATGCTGGCCATCAGGTTGCGGCCGTTCGCCGGCACGCCCCGGGAATCGATCCAGGCCGGGTCGGTCCGGAAGCCCTCGAGTTCGGCGGTCGTCTGGGGCTTCTCGAGGAAGCCGAGCACCTTGCCTGCCGCATCCATCCGCATGATCCCGAGCGCCGCCGCCGCATCCTCGTGAACCGGAATGCCGGCGATCGTGACGTTGGCACCGGTCTCGACATGGGTGGCGAGCATGTCGGCGTAGTTCATCCGATAGAGCTGGTCGCCCGAGAGAATCAGGACGTGCTTGATGTCGGGCTGCTGGAGGTAGCGGAGGTTCTGACGGACCGCATCGGCGGTGCCCTGGTACCAGCCAGCACCCGAATCGAGCGTCTGCTGGGCGGCGAGGATCTCGACGAAGCCCCCGCTGAAGGCGTCAAAGGCGTAGGTCCGCCGGATGTGGCGATGGAGGCTGACGGAGTTGAACTGGGTGACGACGTAGATTCGCTGCACCCCTGAGTTGATGCAGTTGGAGAGGGGGACGTCGATGATCCGGTACTTGCCGGCCAGAGGGACCGCCGGCTTGGAGCGGTCGCGGGTCAGCGGATAGAG
>CALGAS010000375.1 GCA_937959175.1 uncultured bacterium
CGACAAGGCCCACACCAAGACGCCGCTGGAGGGCAACTGCGGCAACCTGATCGTCAAGCTCCCCGGCACCCTCAAGGGCCCCCGCCGCCTGCTGATGGCCCATATGGACACGGTGCCGGTTTGCCGCGGGGCCAAGCCCATCGTCAAGGGGCGGTTCGTCGAGAGCAGCGATCCGGCCACCGGCCTCGGCGGGGATGATCGAGCGGGGGTGGGAGTGGTGCTCACCACGGCCCTCGAGATCCTCCGGCAGAAGCTGCCCCATCCGCCGCTCACCTTCCTCTTCGCGATCCAGGAGGAGGTCGGGCTCTACGGGGCCCGCTTCGTGAAGGCGGCCGACCTCGGCCGGCCGCAGCTCGCCTTCAACTTCGATGGCGGGGCGGTCGAGAAGCTCACGGTCGGGGCGACCGGCGGCGAGCGGATGGAGATCGTGATCGAGGGCATTCCCAGCCACGCGGGCGTCGCGCCGGAGAAGGGCGTTTCGGCGATCGCGATCGCCGCGCTGGCGATTGCCTCGCTCGTCGAGGACGGCTGGCACGGCCTGGTCGAGAAGGGCCGCAAGCGGGGCACGAGCAACGTCGGCGTGATCCACGCCGGCGAGGCGACCAACGTCGTCGCGGAGCGGGCGACCCTCCGGGCCGAGGCCCGCGGCCACGACACCGCCTTCCGGGGCAGGATCGTCAAGGCGATCGAGAAGGCCTTTGCGGCCGCCGCCAAGCGGGTGAAGAGCAGCGACGGCCGGACGGGCGCCGTCAAGATCGCCGGGCGGGTCGACTACGAGGCCTTCCGGCTGGCCGACGACGAGCCCTGCGTGGCGGCGGCCCGCGAGGCTGTGCAGATGATCGGCCTCGAGCCCCGGCCCGACATCTCCAATGGTGGGCTCGACGCCAACTGGATGGCGGCCAACGGCATCCCCACGGTCACGCTCGGCTGCGGCCAGATAAACATTCACACCACCGACGAGCGGCTCGACCTCAACGCCTACGAGGATGCCTGCCGGGCGGCTCTCCTCCTGGCTACCGGCGAAGCCTGAGCGGCCGATTGCGACAATCAGCCGGCTCGGCCGGCGGCAAAGTTGGAACGCCGGCCCCCGGGGCGACTTCCCAGCCGCTCGAGGCTGGGCGTACACTCGCCACGCCATGCTGCCCCTCTTCCCCGACCCGCCGGACCTCGATGACGTCAGCCGGGGGGACTGCCTTGAGCTGCTGGGGCGAATGCCTGCCGAGAGCGTCCACCTCGCCTTCGCCGACCCTCCCTTCAACATCGGCTACGACTACGACAGCTACGATGACCGCCGCTCCGCCGACGATTACCTCGACTGGTCGCGGCAGTGGATGCGAGCGGTCCTCCGCGTGCTCCGCCCGGACGGCACCTTCTGGCTGGCCATCGGTGACGAATACGCCGCCGAGCTCAAGGTGATGGCCACCCGGGAGCTCGGGCTCACCTGCCGCAGCTGGGTCGTCTGGTACTACACCTTCGGCGTGCACTGCAAATACAAGTTTGCCCGCTCTCACGCCCACCTCTTCCACTTCGTCAAGGACGCCGACGCCTTCACGTTCAACGTCGATTCGATCCGCGTGCCCAGCGCCCGCGAACTGGTCTATGCCGACAAGCGGGCCAACTCGGCCGGCCGGCTCCCCGACGACACCTGGATCCTCCGCCCGCAGGATCTGCCGGAAGGCTTCGCGGCCGACGGCGACACCTGGTACTTCCCGCGGGTCTGCGGGACGTTCAAAGAACGCTCCGGCTGGCACGGCTGCCAGATGCCCGAGCAGCTGCTCGGCCGGATCATTCGGGCCTCGAGCAACGAGGGCGAGGTTGTGCTCGACCCCTTCGCCGGCAGCGGCACCACCCTGGCGGTGGCCAAGAAGCTCGGCCGCCGCTATCTCGGCTGCGAACTCTCCGAGGCCTACGCCGAGCGGATCAAGGAACGGCTCGCATCCATCCGGCCCGGCCAGCACCTTGACGGCGCCCCCGAACCGCTCAAGAGCGTACCGCCCACAGCCGCCGGCCGCCGCCGCAAGCCCGGCAAAAAGCCCGCGGCCCGCTCCACGCGAAAGCCCCGCCACCCGGCATAAAAGCCCACCGACGCAAGCCGGTGGGACGGCGGGCCGTTGGGCGAAAGCCGTTCCCGCAAGCCCTCAAAATCGTTCACCACCAACCCGCCCAGTCCGCGAGCCCAACCCATCAAACTCACCATCTGCAAAGCCCCATCCGCAAATCCCCACCCCCAAAACCCATCGCCCTGCACCAAACCCACCACCCGCCGCAAGCCCGCCTTGCCCCGCCGCGACCCCTGGTGTTGAATCCTCGTTCGTCCACGCTGCTGCATTGCCCCGGAGCCTCCCATGAAATACGGCCTCAACCTCCTCCTCTGGACCGACCGCATGCACGAGGGCCTGGTGCCGGTCGTCGAGCAGATCAAGGCGGTCGGCTACGACGGAATCGAGATGCCGATCTTCGAACTCAACGAACCGCTCTACGCCCAGTGGGGCAAGCGGCTCGACGACATCGGCCTGGAGCGGACCGCCGTCACCGTCCGGGGGGCCGGTGACAATCCGATCAGCCCGTCGGCGACGGTCCGCAAGGCCGCCGTCGACGCGATGCGGAAGACGATCGACTGCTGCCGGGCCGCCGGCGTGAAGACGCTCTGCGGGCCGACCCACTCGGCGATCGGGGAATTCACCGGGACCGGGCCGACCGAGGATGAGTTCAAGTGGGGCGTCGAGACGATGCAGCAGGTGGCCGAGCATGCCGCCGCGGCCGACGTGACGATCGCGGTGGAATACCTCAACCGCTTTGAGAACTACTTCCTGACGAGCGTCGCCGAGACAGTGGCCTTCGTTCAGGCGGTCGACCGCCCGCACGTGCGGATGATGTACGACACCTTCCACGCCAACATCGAGGAGAAGAGCATCGCCGAGGCGATCCGGGCGGCCGCTCCCTGGACGGCGCTCGTGCACATCTCGGAAAACGACCGCAGCATTCCCGGCACCGGCCACGTGTCATGGCAGGAGACCTTCGACACGCTCCACGACGTGGGCTACGACAACTGGATGGTGGTGGAAGCCTTCGGCGAGGCCCTGCCCAGCCTGGTGGCTGCCACAAAGATCTGGCGAAAGATGTTTCCCTCCGAGGAGCAACTGGCGAGCGATGCCCTGGCGTTCATGAAAGACCAGGTCGCCCGCCGCCGGGCCTGACCTGCAGGGGACTGTCCCCGTTTCCTCAGAGAAGACAACCTCTACCGCTCGACGACCCAGGGAAACGGGGACTGTCCCCTTTCCCCCTTCCCGCTCCTGCAATCATGCCCCCCAGACACCGCAACCCTGAACCGCAGCCAACGGCCGGCTTCACGGCCTCGCCCGACGACAGCGGCCTCTCCATCGACCGCCTCGCCCAAGCCTTCGCCGCGATGATGGGCCAGCCCGACCCGACCCAGCCACCGCCGGCCGAAGAGGTCGTCCAAGTTGACGCCTCACCCGATCTCGACGACGAGCCCGCTGATGAGAGTTGCCGAGTTGGTCCGCTTTCGATTCTCGAGGCGCTCCTGTTTGTCGGCCTGCCCGGTGGCAAGCCCCTCTCGAGCGCGACGGTTGCGGGGCTGATGCGGGGCGTCCGACCCCAGGAAATCGATGCCCTTGCGGCCGAACTCGGCCAGCGCTACGAGGCCAACAACTGCCCCTACCAAGTGGCCTCCCAAGGAGATGGCTGGCTGCTGCGGCTGCGGCCCGAGTTTGCCCGCTTCGGGGCGGTGCTCGAGCGGCGAACGAGGCAGATTCGGCTCGATAACGAGTCGCTCGATGCCCTGGCCCTCGTGGCGTGGCATCAGCCAGTGCCGCGGGACCGGCTTGTCGAACTCGGCTGTGACGCCCGGCCCGCCACGCTGCGTGCGCTCGTGCGCCGCGGGCTCTTGAATCTCGAGCAGCCCGCCGATGCCGACGCCTCGCCGGCCTACGTGACCACGCCGAAGTTTCTCCAGGTCTTCAAACTCGAGAGCCTCACCGATCTGCCGCCGCCGCACGAGCCGCCGGGGTGAGCGGGCTTCCGGAGGCCTGGATGGCCCAACGGGCCGCCGGAGATTTCAGGGGGTGGCTGGTGGGGAACGCGGATTGGGCGGGCTGGTGGTGAACGGTTCTCCGGGCTTGCGGAGGGCGGGAAGAGCCCAACGGCCCGCCGTCCCGCCCGGCTCGCGCCGGGTGGCTTTTATTGGCGGAGGGCTGGGCTTGCGAGTGGGCTGCGGCCAGCCGGTGCTTACCGCCCGAGCCCGCCCACTGCCGCGATCGCCTCTTCCTTCGAGGTGATCCTGCCGTCGAGTTGGAGGACCCGAATCCGCGCAAGTGCCGCACCGACCGCCGGCCCTGCCGGCACCCCGGCAGCCAGCAGGTCGCTGCCGCTGACCAGCGGAGGCGGATCGATCTCCTGCCGAGGCCGCTCGACCTGGGCCGTCAGCCAGGCCGCAGCAGCGGGATCGCCGTGGCCGCATGCTGCCCGGGCCCGCATCAGATCGGCCAGAAGCGGAGCCCGCGGATCGGCTACCCACGGCTGCACCGTCGACCAGGCGCGACGCTGCAGACCGCTCTCACCAAGTTCCCGGATCGCCTCATGCAGCCAACCAGCCGCCTTGGCCTCATGATTCGAGAGCCGCAACCTGGCGGCGATGCCCGCCAACTCGCGAGTATCTCGGTGGGCCGTCATGATCGCCAGGGTCTGCGGCAAGGCAGGCTCATCGAGCGCCCCGACGACGGCGGCGGCCGCCGCCCAGGCTTCCCGGCCGGCCCCGTCGCCCTCGAGCGGGGCGACCTCGGGCAAGACCTCACCGGCCAGGCCGGTATCGAGCAGGAGTTCGAGGGCCCGCCGGCGGCCGGTGCGGGACACCATCGCTCGCAACTCCGCAGCGATCCGCTCCGGGCTGACCGAGACGACGAGGTGCCCCATCCGCTCGATCGCCCGCCTCGTCTCCGCTTCCAACACGAAATCGAAGAAGGCCGTGAACCGCACGGCCCGCAGCATCCGGAGGTGGTCCTCACCAAACCGCATCGCCGGCACACCGATCGCCCGCACAATCCCTGCAGCGAGGTCGTCCCGGCCGCCTACGAAGTCATGAACCTCTCCGCTCAAGGGATCGAGAAACAGCCCATTGATCGTGAAGTCCCGTCGCTTCGCGTCCTCGCGAGCGGAGCAGAAGGTGACGCCGGCAGGGTGGCGGCCGTCGGTATAGGCGGCGTCGGCCCGAAAGGTCGCCACCTCAACCTGACCGGCCCTCTCTGGCCCGAGCACTGTAATAACACCGAAGGCTGCTCCGACCGCTAGCGTCCGCCGGCGGCCGAAAACAGCCCTCACCTCGTCGGGCCGCGCCGCGGTCGCAACGTCGTAATCGGCCGGCGTGCGACCCAAAAGCTCGTCCCGAACGCACCCGCCCGCCCAGTAGGTCTCGTGGCCTCCCCCCCTGAGACGGGAGACGACGCTGGCAGCAAACTCGCGCGAGGCCGCAGGGTCAGCCTGGGGGCTTCTCATGGGGGGATGCAACACGTTGACGGAAGGACCTTGGGTCGATTATTATTCTGGGCTGTGGGGAAGACCTACCTCGACCACATTTTTATTGCGATCCGGTCGAGGTCGCGATGCCCCGATATTTGTTCCTTCATTGTGTCATTCACAGCCCATCTGGGCGGAGGTTTTTATGTCCACGCTCCATCACAGTTCGAAGCGGCGAGGTTTTACCCTCGTCGAACTCCTGGTGGTGATCGCGATCATCGCCACGCTGATCGGCCTGCTCCTGCCGGCAGTTCAGAGTGCCCGCGAGGCGGCTCGCCGCACAGGATGCAGTTTCAACATCCGTGGTTTGACCCAGGCGATTCTCGTCTACGAGTCGACCAAGCGGCGGCTTCCGGCGACGACCGACCGTCTGCCAGGCACCAGCCGAGCCGGCACAGGCGGGAACTCCGCGACGTCTTCCGGCTACAGTTGGCTCTTCCACATTCTTCCCTACATGGAAGAAGGGGCGTTCTACAACAACGTCTCCAACAACACCTCGAAGTTCCGCTTCGGTCCCTTCAGTACTGGCCGCAGCGCCACCGCTGGTGGCGCCTGGAGCGGGCAGAATTGGCAGGGTACTCACGCTGCCTCTGTGGTGATCTCGCAGCTCGTGTGCCCCAGTTCCGGTGGCGGTAGCACGGTTGAAACCACGGCCAATGGCTCGACCAGCGGTCTTTCGTATTCCTCGGAATACGCCGCCATCACCAACCAGATTGGCGGCATCCCTCCGGCAGTCACCAACTACAAGGCGATGGCGGGCACCCACATGGCGCCGCAACCGGTTGACGGGACGAACGCAATCGTTCCTCAAAACAACGGGGCGCTCCAGTTCATGCCCGACGTGGCCGTTCCGACATCACTGGCACAGACGCCCTGGTTCGCCAGCCGTGCCGGTGTCTCAGCCGGATCGGTCTCCGACGGCATGTCGAAGACGGTCATGGTCGCCGAGACGAAGGAGCGTGGCTACTCCGCCTGGATCGACGGCACAACGGCCTGGGTCGTGGCTTACGATCCCAACGCCGGTATTCCCTTCAACGTCAACGGGATTTGGAACCGCACGAATGCGCAGAATAATCCGGTGACGGTCTGCGGTTTGACGGTTCAACCGTCGCTCCAGCCCAGGGTTCAGTACCTGCCGGCCGCCCAGTTCTCCGGCCGGATGCAACAAGGCA
>CALGAS010000376.1 GCA_937959175.1 uncultured bacterium
GCGCGAGCCGGGGGGACGGCGGGCCGTTGGGCGATCCCGGCTCCCGGAAGCCCCGGCAACCATTCACCACCAAAACGCCCGATCCGCGGTCACTATCAAGACCCATCGGGACTTCTCTGGGGCCTCGGGCTCGAGACCCGGGCTCGAAAAGGGTACAGGCACCTCGCTGCGCTCGGAGCCAGTCCCCTTTTCCATAGAAGCCCCCCGGCGCGAGCCGGGGGGACGGCGGGCCGTTGGGCGATCCCGGCTCCCGGAAGCCCCGACAACCGTTCACCATCAAAACGCCCGACCCGCGCAGCCCGACCAAAAATCTCGCGGGGCTTGTTCTGTCACCTGGGGGGACGGCGGGCCGTTGGGCCATCCCGCCCCCGATACCCGCCACGGCGTCCCCTGCCTGCCTCCATGCCGCCGATTGGTAGGCTGACGCACTTTCGTAAGCAGCCTGCCAGGAGCAGCCCGCGTGCCGGCCACCACCACGTTGCAGCCACCCGATCTCACCGGCAAGACCGTGTTTGCGGTCGATCTGCTGTCGCGGGCCTACCAGCTCTTCCACGCCCTGCCGGAGATGACCGCCCCCGACGGGCGACCGGTGTCGGTCGTCTTCGGGCTGACCCGCGACCTGCTCGACATCGTCGAGAAGCGGAAGCCCGACTACCTGTTCTGCGGCATGGACGCGGCCGGTCCGACGTTTCGCCACGAGCGGTACGAGGCCTACAAGGCCAATCGGCCTGAGATGCCCGCCGATCTGGTGCCCCAGATTCCGCTCGTTCGCCGCCTGCTCGAGATCATGGGCATTCCCTGCCTGGAACTCACCGGTTTCGAGGCCGACGACATTCTCGCCACGCTCGCCACCCGCACGGCCGCCGCCGGGGGCGACTGCACGATCGCCACCAGCGACAAGGATGCCCGCCAGTTGCTCGGCGAGCGGGTCCACCTCCTGAACCTCCGCACTAACGCCAGCCTCGGCCCCGCGGAACTCGAGGCGGAGTGGGGCATCCGGCCTGACCAAGTGGTCGATTTCCTGGCGCTCGTCGGCGACAGCGTCGACAACGTGCCGGGCGTGCCGGGCATCGGCCCCAAGATCGCCGGCGACCTGCTCCGCAGCTTCGACACGCTCGACGGCGTGCTCGCCAATGTCGACAAGGTCTCGGGCACCAAGCGGCGGGAAAACCTGACCGCCCACGCCGATACGGCCCGCGAGGGGCGGGAACTAATCCGCCTGGAGACCGACGTGCCGCTGGAGGTCGATTGGGAGGCGGGTCGGCGTCGGCAGCCTGATTCCGAGGCGCTTGGCGGGTTCCTGCGGGAGATGGGATTTCGCAGCCTGCTCGGGCGGGTGCGGTCGGTCAAAACGCAGGCGAAGGCCCGCCCGGCGGCGGGCGGCACGCTCTTCGACCTCGATGCTCCGCCCGACACCGGGGAGTCCGCGGCAACGGCCGCCGCAGCAGAAATCGTCGAACCGGCAGACGAGGCCGCGGCGACGGCGGCGGTCGAACGGCTGCAGGGCCTGGCACCGCTGACGCTGGTCGTCGCGCTGCCGAAGGCCGCCACGCCGATGACACCGCCGCTGGGACTGGCCCTGGCCGGCGATGGGCTGGTCGCCTGGTTTGGCCCGGAGCAGGTGGCCGGCTGCGGGCCGCTGCGATCCCTGCTGGCCGACGCGCGCGTCGCCAAGCAGGGGCACGACCTCAAGCGGCACGATGTCGCCCTGCGGACAGTCGGGATCACCCTGGCCGGCCAGGCCTTCGATACGCTCCTGGCCGCGTATCTCCTCGAGGCTGGCCAGCGAAACCTGGGCCTTGCCGAGACCTGCCGCCGCCAGGGGCTGGGCGAGTTCGTGCCGGATGAGACCGCCGCGGCCGGCCTGATGGAGCGGCCCCAGGATTCGGCCTCTGCCGCGGCCCACGCCGCTGCGGTCCGGGCGTTGGCCGGCGTGCTGCCTTCGCAGCTCGAGGCCGAGGGACTGGCGGATCTCTTTCGCGATCTGGAAATGCCCCTGGCCGAAATCTTGGCGGCCATGGAGTTCCGGGGTGTGCGGGTCGACACCGCGGTCTTGGCCGAGCTCTCGGAAGACTACGCCGCCCGGCTGGCCACGCTCGAGGCCGAGGCCCACGCCCTGGCCGGCCACGAATTCTCGCTTGCCTCGCCGCTGCAGGTTCGCAGCGTCCTCTTCGAGGAACTCGGCCTGCCGGTGGTGAAGCGGACCAAGACCGGCCCCAGCACCGACGCGGACGTGCTCGAGGAACTCGCCCCGCTGCATCCCCTGCCAGCGAAGCTGCTGGAGCACCGCAAGTACGCCAAGCTCAAGAGCACCTACGTCGATGCCCTCCCGCTGCTCGTCGATCCCGGCACGGGCCGGATTCACACGACCTTCAACCAGACGGTCACCGCGACCGGCCGGCTGAGTTCCAGCGATCCCAATCTTCAGAACATTCCGATTCGCACCGAGGAGGGACAGCAGATCCGGGCGGCCTTCGTGCCGGGGGAACCAGGTTGGCGGTTCGTGGCGGCCGACTATTCCCAGATCGAACTGCGGGTGCTCGCCCATCTCTCCGGTGACGCGGCGATGAAGGAGGCCTTCGCCTCGGGCACCGACATCCATGTGCGGACGGCGGCCGCGGTCCAGGGCGTGTCGGCCGACGAGGTCACTTCCGCGATGCGGCGGCTGGCCAAGGCGGTCAACTTCGGCATCCTCTACGGCCAGAGCGCCTTCGGCCTGGCCAAGAGCCTCGGGATTTCCCAGGGCGAGGCGGCCGAGTTCATCGCCGCCTACCTCGAGGCCTTCGCCGGCGCGGCCGCCTTCATGGACGAGGTGCTCGACCGGTGCCGGGCCGAGGGGCAGGTGACGACGCTGCTCGGCCGGCGACGGGCGATCAGCGGCGTTCGCCCGCGGGAGGCCCGCCGCAACGCCGCGGGTGTGCCGGCGCTGACGCTGCCCGAACGGACCGCGGTCAACACGGTCGTTCAGGGATCGGCGGCCGACCTGATCAAGCTCGCCATGCTGCGGGTGGCCGATCGGCTCCGGGCGGAGTCGCTTCGGGCGGCGGTGGTGCTCCAAATCCACGACGAGCTGGTGCTCGAAGCCCCGCCCGATGAACTGGCGGTCGTCGAGCCGCTGGTGACCGAGGCGATGCAAAGCGCGATGCAGCTCGACGTGCCGCTGGAAGTGTCGGTCAGTGCGGGTGCGACCTGGGCGGAGTGCGGCTGATGACGGTGATCGGGCTGGTCGGCAGGATCGCGGCAGGGAAGTCGACTGTGGCCCGGGCCTTCGAGCGGCACGGGGCGGTCATCATCGATGCCGACCGGATCGCCCATGCCGTGCTGGGTGAGCCCGACGTGATCGGGGAGATCGTCGCCCGCTTCGGCACTGGCGTCCGCGACGAGGGGGGGGCGGTGAATCGGCCGGCCTTGGCCCGGCTGGTGTTCGGCCCCACGCCGGGCCACGACCAGGCGCTTCGGAGTCTCGAGGACATCGTCCATCCCCGGATTCGGGGAGCGATCGAGGCCCGACTGCGGGATGCCGCCGACCTGCCCGCCGGCAGGCGGAACGGCCGGTTGGTGGTGCTCGATGTGCCGCTGTTGATGCAGGCGGGCTGGGATCGGCGGTGCGACCGAATCGTGGAGGTGGCCTGCGACGAGCCGACGCGGCAGCAGCGACTCGACGCCCGCGGCTGGCCCGCCGAGCAGCGGGCGGCCAGGGAGCGGGCCTGGCAGCGAAACTACCGCCCACCCACCCCCGAAAAAACGTTCCGCGTGGATGCTTCCGGCGATCCGTCGTATACTTCCGGACAAGTCGAGGCGTTCCTGGCAGACCTCAGCCGCTGAGCGGAGGAATGACTGATCGTCCCGACTCCCGCCTGGGGTTCCCTCAGCCTTTGTCCGCGTCCCTGCCGGCCTCCAGTCGGACCGATCGGGATCTGGACATGGTTCGCTCCAATCGTTCGGTCCTGCCCCGTGTTCCCCTTCCTCTGCAGTTTTTTCTCACAAAGCGGCCTGCCAGCCGGCCGGAGTTCCAAGGTGTTCCATGAATGAGCCTGCCGCCAAGCCCGCTCCTGTCGAGGCCGACCGTGAGCCGCTGAGCATCGCCGAGGAGATCGCCGAGGAGGTCAAGGAAGGGCTGGACGTAACCAGCCACTACGAGGCCCTCAAGAAGGGTGACACCTACATCTCCACGCTCCAGAAACTGTCGATGCAGGAGCTGGTCGAACTCGCCCGCCAGGAGAATCTCGGGGATGTCTCTGGCGCGAACCGGCAGGACCTGGTGTTTCGGATCCTCAAGGAGCGGATCAAGCTCAACGGGCTGATGTTTGGCGAGGGCACCCTCGAAATCCTGCCCGACGGCTTCGGCTTCCTCCGCAGCCCCGACTACCACTACCTCTCCTGCCCCGACGATATCTACGTCTCTCCGAGCCAGATTCGGCGGTTCGGCCTCCGCAACGGGATGAGCGTTGCCGGCCAGATCCGGCCTCCGAAGGAGAGCGAGCGGTATTTCGCCCTGCTGCGGGTCGAGGCGATCAACGGGGAAGACCCCGCCAAGCTGACGACTCGGGTCAACTTCGACGAGCTGACGCCCCTCCATCCCGATCAGCGAATCCGGATGGAGACGACCGCCGAGGAGATCTCGACCCGGGTGGTCGACCTGATCGTGCCGATCGGCTTCGGCCAGCGGGGCCTGATCGTCAGCCCGCCGCGGGCCGGCAAGACGATTCTGCTTCAGAAGATGGCCAAGGCGGTGCTCGCCAACTACCCCGACGCCTATGTCTTCATGCTCCTGATCGACGAGCGGCCCGAGGAGGTCACCGACATGGAGCGGCAGGTGAAGGGGCCGTCCTGCGAGGTGATCAGCTCGACCTTCGATGAAAACACCAGCCGCCACGTGCAGGTGGCCGACATGGTGCTCGAGAAGGCCAAGCGGCTCGTCGAATACGGCCGCGACGTGGTGATCTTCCTCGACTCGATCACCCGCCTGGCCCGGGCCTGGAACTCGGAGGTGCCCAACTCCGGCAAGATCCTCTCTGGTGGTGTCGATTCGGGAGCCCTCCAGCGTCCCAAGCGGTTCTTCGGCAGCGCCCGCAAGGTGGAGCAGGGGGGATCCTTGACGATCGTGGCCACGGCCCTGGTCGACACCGGCAGCCGGATGGACGACGTGATCTTCGAGGAGTTCAAGGGGACCGGCAACCTCGAGATCGTGCTCGACCGCCGGCTCGTCGACAAGCGGATCTACCCGGCGATCGACATCAACCGTTCCGGCACCCGCCGCGAGGAGATGCTGCTGGAGCCCGATGAATACCGGCGGATCTGCGTGCTTCGCCGGGTCCTCGGCGACATGAATCCGACCGACGCGATGGAGTTGCTCGCCAACCGCCTCTCCAAGACCGGCTCCAACGCCGAGTTTCTGGCCAACCTCAAGTCCTGAGTGTTCACCGCTCGCGGGTTGACGTCGCGCAGGCTCGGGGCGAGCCCGTGCTCCGCGCGTCCTCGGGTTGGAAAAGGGTACAGG
>CALGAS010000377.1 GCA_937959175.1 uncultured bacterium
CCTGTCCCCCTTTTCGATCCCCGCGCGACAGCGTCAGGGCGGCTAGGCTGCTGTCATGGCTAGCCCTTCCAAATCCCGGTCGCGATCCCGGTCGCGACGCGCGCCGTCCTCGTTGCCCGATCCGCCGCCTGCCACGGCAATCGCCGACATCGACGCCGCGGTGCGGCTGTTTCGCGACTGGTTCGCCGGCCGCGGCTGGGAGGCCTTCGACTTCCAGGAAGACCTCTGGCGGTCGATGCACGCCGGGGCGAGCGGGCTGCTCCACGCGCCGACGGGCACCGGCAAGACGCTGGCCGCCTGGCTCGGGGCGGTCGCCCGGCTGGGCGTGCCCCGCGAAAACGCCCCAGCGGCCGCCGCCGCGACGCCGCCCGCCGGAACGACCGGCGGCCTGCGGGTCGTCTGGATCACGCCGCTGCGGGCCCTGGCGGCCGACACGCTCGCCTCGCTGGAGGAGCCGCTGGCCGACCTGGAGCCGCTCACCACCGGGATCTCCGTCGGCATCCGCACCGGCGACACCTCGCAGGCCGATCGCCGCCGCCTTCGCGACAACTGGCCGACCGCGCTGGTGACGACGCCCGAGACGCTCTCGATCCTGCTCTCGCTCGAGACCGCCCACGAGCTGTTCGCCGGCCTCGACACCGTTGTCGTCGACGAGTGGCACGAGCTGCTCGCGACCAAGCGGGGCGTGCAGACGGAGCTTGCGCTCTCGCGGCTCAAGGCCCTCCGCCCGGGGCTCGTCACCTGGGGCCTCTCGGCCACACTCGCCAATCTCGAAGAGGCGACCGCGGCGCTCGTCGGCCCGGCGGCGGCGGCCGGGGCCCGCGGTGTCTCGGCCGCGATTCCCCGCAGGCTCGAGATCGAGACCCTGATCCCCGAGCCGATGGAACGCTTTCCCTGGGCGGGCCACATGGGGATGCGGCTCCTGCCGCAGGTGGTCGCCGCGATCGACCGGGCCGAAACCTCGCTCGTCTTCACCAACACCCGCTCGCAGGCCGAGCGGTGGTTCGACGCGATCCGCCAGGCCCGCCCCGACTGGAAGAATCGGATCGCGCTCCACCACGGCTCGGTCGATCGCGAGCTTCGCACCGCCGCCGAGCAGGGGCTCAAGCGGGGCAAGATGAAGTGCGTCGTCGCGACGTCGAGCCTCGACCTCGGCGTCGACTTCGGGCCGGTCGACCAGGTCTTCCAGGTCGGCAGCCCCAAGGGGATCGCCCGGCTGCTGCAGCGGGCCGGCCGCAGCGGTCATGCCCCCGGCGCGACCGGCCGGCTGGTCTGCGTGCCGACCCACGCGCTTGAACTGATCGAGTCGGCGGCGGCCCGCGGCGCGGCGGCCAGCGGCACCGTCGAGGCCCGCCGGCCGCTGACCGGAGCCCTCGACTGCCTCGCCCAGCACATCGTCACGGTCGCCTGCAGCGGCGGCTTCCGCGAGGCCGACCTGCGGGCAGAGGTCGCCGCGACCCTCGCCTTCGCCGACCTCGACGACGCCTCCTGGCGGTGGGCGATGGACTTCGCCGCCCGGGGCGGCCCGGCCCTGGCCGCCTATCCCGACTACGCCCGGATCAAGGAGCGGTTTGGCCGCTGGTATGTCGCCAGCCCCGCGATCGCGCGGAAGCACCGGATGGGGATCGGCACGATCACCAGCGACGCGACCGTCGAGGTCAAGTGGCTGCGGGGCGGGCGGCTGGGCACGGTCGAGGAGTCGTTCATCTCCCGGATGAAGGTGGGGGATCGGTTCCTGTTTGCCGGCAAGCCGCTGACGCTCTTCCGATTCGACGGGCTGACCGCCTGGGTCAAGCGGTCGCGGTCCCCTGCCCCGCTTCAGGTGCCCCGCTGGAACGGCGGCCGGATGCCGCTGACGACGCTCCTTTCCGACGCGGTCCTCGATCTCGTCCGCACGGCGACCGGGCCCGGTGCCGAGCCGCCCCGCGAGATGGAGGCGGTCGTGCCGCTGTTGGCGATCCAGGCCCGCTGGAGCCGGCTGCCCGATCGCGACACGCTGCTGATCGAGCGGTGGCGAAGCCGTGAGGGGGAGCACGCCTTCGTCTTTCCCTTCGCCGGCCGGCTCGTCCACGAGGGGCTCGCCTCGCTCGTCGCCTGGCGGCTGGCCAGCCGCAGCCCGGCCACGCTCACGCTCGCCTTCAACGACTGGGGCTTCGAGATCGCTGGCCGCGAACCGCTGCCCGACACCGAGGCCGCCTGGCGGCGGCTCTTCACGCCGCTCAACCTGCTCGACGATCTGATGAGCTGCCTCAACTCGACCGAAATGGCCCGCCGCCACTTCCGGGAGATTGCCCGCGTCGCCGGGCTGGTGGCCGGCGGCCGGGGCAACCGCCAAACCCAGGCCTCGGCCGGACTGATCTTCGACGTGCTCGCCGAGCACGACGCGGGCAACATGCTCCTCGAGCAGGCCCGCCGCGAGGTGCTCGAGCGGCAGTTCGAGTTTCAACGGCTCGCCGCGGCGGTCGAGCGGATCGCCACGCAGGAGATCCGCGTGGTTCAGACGCCCCGGCTCACGCCGCTGGCCTTCCCGATCTGGGCCGAGTTCATCCAGTCGCGGCTCTCGACGAAGGACTGGCTGGCGCGGATCACCGACATGGCCCGCGAGCTCGAGCAGGCCGCCGAGGGGCGAGTTGCCGGCCCGTCGCCGCAGCCGCAGGACGGCAAACGCGAGCACCCGCACACCCCATAGGAGCCCACCGGCGCGAGCCGGTGGGACGGCGGGCCGTTGGGCGAGACCGGCATCCGGAAGACCAAACCCGCGTTCACAACCAACACGCCCAATCCGCCCGCCCAACCAAAAAACCCTCGGGACTTGAACCGCCGGACGGCGGGCCGTTGGGCGAAACCGGCATCCGGGAGTCCGAACCCGCGTTCACA
>CALGAS010000378.1 GCA_937959175.1 uncultured bacterium
TGTGTGGCGTATCGCGTGTGTGGCGTATAGGGACGCGGTTAGCGTATCGAGAAGCGTGCGGCGTATCGGAACGTGGGCGGTGTACCGAGGCGCGTGATGTGTACCGGGACGCGTGATGTGTAGCGAGGCGCGTGTGGCGTACCGAGGCGGGTGTGGCGTTGCGGGGGCCGCAATGGTACGGCACGCGTGGAGCTCTGCGTCGGCCGCGAGACGTTGCGGGAATGCCTGCCCGCAAGTCAGCCGCCGAGTTGCTCGTGGGCCTCGAGGAGGAGGGCTTCGGTCTCCTCCCAGCCGATGCAGGCGTCGGTGATCGAGACGCCGTAGGCGAGCTTTTCGCGGTCGGGTGAAACCTTCTGTGCTCCGGCGTGGAGGTTGCTTTCGAGCATCAGACCCACGATCGAGGTATCGCCGGCCCGCCGCTGCTCGAGGACGTCTCGCCAGACGGCCGCCTGGCGGGTGTGGTCCTTGCCGGAGTTGGCATGGCTGCAGTCGACGATGATCCGCGGGGGAAGGCCCGCCTTCTCGAGCTTCTCGCGGGCCTCGTGCATCACTTCGGGCGAATAGTTGCTGCCCGAACGGCCGCCGCGGAGCATCAGCACGCCCCAGGGGTTGCCGCCAGTCGAGACGACGCAGGTGCCCCCCTCGTTGTCGATGCCGAGGAAGGAGTGGGGCGTCTTGGCGGCCTGCATCGCGTCGATCGCCACCTGGAGCGAGCCGTCGGTGGCGTTCTTGAAGCCGACCGGCATCGAGAGGCCGCTGGCCATCTGGCGGTGGGTCGGGCTCTCGGTGGTGCGGGCTCCGATCGCCCCGAGCACGATCGTGTCGGCGATGTATTGCGGCGTGATCGGTTCGAGAAACTCGGTCGCCGTCGGCAGGCCGAGGCCCGCGATTTCGATCAGCAGACCGCGGGCCAGCCGCAGGCCGGTCGAGACGTCGAAGGTGCCGTCGAGATGGGGATCGTTGATCAGGCCCTTCCAGCCGACGGTTGTCCGCGGCTTCTCAAAGTAGACCCGCATGACCACCAGCAGCCGATCGGCGACGCGGTCGGCGACGGCCTTGAGGCGGGCGGCATACTCGCGGGCTGCCGCCGGATCGTGGATCGAACAGGGGCCGACGATCGCCATCACCCGGGGGTCGGCCCCGGCGAGCACCTGCTCGACCGCTTCGCGGCCCGCCAGAACGGTGGCCGCGGCCTCGGGCCCCAGCGGGAGGAGATTGCCAAGCCGGGCCGGTGGCACGAGCGGCTCGAGGCTGCGAATCCGGATATTCGAGGTGCCGGCGGGGGCGGCGGGGCGGGAAGCAGACGCGGAACTCATGGCTCAACTCTACCCGATGAAATCACCCCGGTCAGGCGGCCGCAGCAGGGCCGGTGATTGACCGTTTCCGCGGCTGCTGGTTCAATCCGGCTCCGGAGCCATCGCCGGCTGCCGCGGCATCTGACGCGGCGGGCGGGCCGGCGAGGCAGGAGGATCGAGGCCCCGGCGAAAGGGAAGGAGTTTCCCAGGCGTGACGAAGCATCTGTTTGTGACCGGCGGCGTGGTCAGCTCGCTGGGCAAGGGACTCACCAGCGCCTCGATCGGGATGCTGCTCGAGGCCCGCGGCCTGCGGGTCAAGATGCAGAAGCTCGATCCCTATATCAACGTCGATCCGGGCACGATGAGCCCGTATCAGCACGGCGAGGTCTACGTGCTCGACGACGGCAGCGAGACCGACCTCGATCTGGGCCACTACGAACGCTTCACGGCCACCCACCTGACCCGCCGCAGCAACTACACCACCGGCCAGATCTACCTCTCGGTGATCAACAAGGAGCGGCGGGGGGAGTTTCTCGGCAAGACGGTGCAGGTGATTCCCCACATCACCAACGAGATCAAGGAGGTGGTCCGGCAACTGGCCGACGACGAGACGGATGTCGTGATCACCGAGATCGGCGGCACCGTCGGCGACATCGAGAGCCTCCCCTTCCTGGAGGCGATCCGGCAGATTCCGCTCGAGGTGGGCCGTGAGAACTGCATGTTCATCCACCTCACGCTCGTCCCCTACCTGAAGGCGGCCGGTGAGCTGAAGACCAAGCCGACCCAGCACTCCGTCGGCATCCTCCGCCAGATCGGCATCCAGCCCGATGTGCTCGTCTGCCGGACCGAGCGGGGGCTCGACGTCTCGGATCGCGAGAAGATCGCGCTGTTTTGCAACGTGCCGCTGGAGGCGGTGATCGAGGAGCGGGACAAGGACTTCTCGATCTACGAGGTGCCCCTCTCGCTGCAGGGCAACCGGATCGACGAGATCATCCTCCGCCGCTTCGGCCTCAAGGCCCAGCCGGCCGACCTCGAGGAATGGCACGAGATCCTCCACCGGCTGCGAAACCCGGAGCACGAGGTCTCGATCGCCCTGGTCGGCAAATACGCCGAGCATCGCGACGCCTACAAGAGCATCTACGAGGCGCTCGACCACGGCGGCATCGCCCACAAGACAACCGTCCGCGTGCAGGCGATCTCGAGCGAGGCGCTCGAGCGGGAGGGGGCCGAGCGGCTGCTGGCCGGCTTCGACGGGCTGATCGTACCTGGCGGCTTCGGCGAACGGGGCATCGAGGGGAAGGTCGACGCGATCCGCTTCGCCCGCGAGCGGCGGCTGCCGTTTCTGGGGATCTGCCTGGGGATGCAGTGTGCTGTGATCGACTTCGCCCGCCACGCCGCCGGTCTGGCCGACGCCCACTCGACCGAGTTTGCCCGCGACACCCCCCATCCGGTGATCTGCCTGATGGAGGAGCAGCAGGGCGTCGAGCAGAAGGGGGGTACGATGCGGCTCGGGGCCCAGCCCTGCCTGCTTGCCGAGGGAACGCACGCCGCGGCGGCCTACGGTCGAGAAGAGATCTCCGAGCGGCACCGGCACCGCTACGAGTTCAACCCGCGGTACCGGGAGCGGCTCGAGGAGGCGGGCCTGGTGATCGCCGGCACGAGCCCCGACGGCACGCTCGTCGAGATCGTCGAGGTGGCCGACCATCCGTGGTTTGTTGCGGTGCAGTTTCACCCTGAGTTCAAGAGCAAGCCGACGGCGGCCCATCCGCTCTTCGCGGGCCTGGTGGCCGCGGCCGTCGAGCGGCATGCGGGCAGCGCGTGGGTCGCCGAGGCCTGATGCGGTAACGGGGGTGATCGGGTCAATGCGGGGCGTATACTCGAGGTTTTTCTTGCGAGGACGACCCACATGAGCGACGAGACACCCGCCGGCGAGCCGACCGAGCCGACGCCCGCCCCCGAGACAGCCCCTGCCGCAGACGCTCAGGCATCGCCGCAGGCTCCCCCGGCGACGTTTGAGTTTCTGATCCACACGCTCTTCACGCAGGCCCTGATGGCCCTCGGCCGGATTCCCAATCCGATCACGAAAGAGACCCACGCCAACATGGCCACCGCCCGGCACTTCGTCGACATGCTGGGAATGCTCGAGCAGAAGACCGCCGGCAACCTCTCCAGCGAGGAGGCGAAGATGCTCGAGGAGATCCAGCATCAGCTGCGGATGATGATC
>CALGAS010000379.1 GCA_937959175.1 uncultured bacterium
TCGATGACAGGCAGGCCATCGGGCTAGGTTTGAACGAAGCCGCGGTCGTCCTGGATCCCACGACGCTGACCGTATTCGCGAGGCGGCCTGTGGAGGAATGGAGACGGGCGGCGTCTTGACCAGTTCACCAACCTGCAGCAGGGGCTCCATGATGATCTCTGGATCGGCGATGAAGAAGATCAACCGGAATCACGAACCCGCGGCCGAGGGATAACGTGGTGGTCATCACCGCCCCGATTGGACCCGCTCGACAGCAGGCCTGAGCCAGATCGCAGCGATGCCAAGCGCATAGACGAGACTACAGAACGAGCCGACCCGCACGTAGTCGCCCCCGAGTGCCGTGAAGAGTGTGCCGGCCGCGAGTACGCCCGCCGCCGTGATGAACCGGCCCGCGTTGTAGGCCAGGCCGCTGCCCGCTGCCCGCACTTCGACGGGAAACACCGACGGCAGGTAGACAGCCAGCCATCCGAAGAAGAGCGTCGAGACGAACCCCTGCAAACAGACGGCGGGATGAAATCCCGGCTCAAGCGGGGCCGTGAGGTTGAACATCGCCAATGTGGCCGCCGTCGCTCCCACGCTGATCAGAAGATAGCTCGCGCGGCGACCGAGCCAGCCGACGAGCAACGCGCCCAAGAAGCTTCCGGCCAGTGACCCCGCCGCCCACCAGCCCTGCGTGACGGCCTTGTAGGCGGCATCAGTCGGGCCGGCGACGGCATCGGCCCACGGGATCATCCACTTGCTCGCTGACCATGCCCCCACCATCGGAATACTCGCGATGAGGATCGCTGCGAGCGTGGTACGTCGGAGTTGCCGCCCGAAGAGCGTGGGTGCCCGTGGCCCATCGCTTTCGGGGGCGTTACGCCCACCCTGAGCGAGCCACTGCGGCGACTCAGGGATCGCCGCGAGCACGGTCAGGCCTAGCAGCGCCGGCAGCCCGGCGATCTGAAAGAGCCACCGCCAGGAGTCGGGCGTGATCGGCCAGATCCGGCCACACTGCGAGAGGATGATAATGCCGACATTGATACCGGCCGCCATCACGCCGGATACGGTCGCCTTACTCGCCGCCGGCCAGCTCTCGGACACCAATGCGATGCCGTTCGGCCAGACGCCGCCGACGCCAAGCCCCACAAGAAAACGTAGCAGGAGTAGCTGCTCCTGTGACGTGACGAAGCCGCCCGCAGCCGCACCGAGCGAATAGAGAAGGATGCTCGCGCCCAGCCCGCGGCAGCGACCGAATCGGTCACCAAAGCGTCCGAGTACGACACCGCCGATCGCCGCCCCGAGCATGAGAGCCGCGGTGTAGCGGGCGAACCAGTCGCCGCCGGCCGCCGGTGTGAACGCCTCCCCCATCAGGCTTTTGCTCACGGAGAGTGACGCCACCGGCATGAGGCCGAGTTCGAAGCCGTCGAACACCAAGCCCAAAAACGCCACCACGAGCACTGCCGCGCGGCCACGCGGTGAAAGTGGTTCTAACCCATGATCGGCATCGCTCATCGTGCTGTCGCCATACAGAAGTGTTCGACGAGCCCGGCGAGCCGCTCGTCGGGAACGTCGCCGTGCAGGAGAATCGCATACTCGAGCCGCAGCGACTTGCCCGGCTCAATGGTGATCGGCGGCGGCGGATCCTTGACGCCGTAGGTCTTGCGTCCGAATGCGTTAGCCAGCACGAGACCGTAGTCACGGGCATGGAAGAACGCCGCGCGGGGATTGCCCGCGAGATCGATCACGGTCGCTCCCACGCGGCGGCCGTTGATCGTGCCGGTGGCATCGACCCACGCGGCTCCGCGGCCGAAGATACCCTTCTCGTTGATGCCGCCGTGGCTGGCGAGATAGCGGCCACCGCGGGCTGGCGAAAGCGGTGAGGCACCGCGGAGGCCGAGGCCCATCTCCTCCACGTCGCCGAAGACAAGCGGCTGGTTCTCCCCGGGTGTGAGATCGGCTTCCCAGAACAGGATGCGCACAGGCAGGCCATCGATCTCGCGGTCGCGGATCGTTATCGTGGACCGCTCGCGGCAGACGACCGGTGCGTCGGGCGTGTCTTTCGCACCTGCGAGGTATTCGATATTCGCAATCAAGCGTGCCACGCGGTCTACGACCGCCGGCTCACCATCGAAGCCCGCGAACCGCACGGCGGTCTTGTGTCGCCAGGGGTCGGCCCCGGAGATATCGCTGAAGCAAAGCCAGACTCCCGGATGCATCGTGGCGTGGTCGTCGGCATCGACGCCCTTCCGCGGCGGGCAGGGCCGCGTCACGATCGCCCCGCCGGGGGCCGCCAGATCGCGGATCGCGGGCCGCCCCACGACCGGATCGGCGAACACGAACGCCGCCACGGGCTCGCCACCCGCCTCCGTGACGACAAGCCGATCCGCCTCGCGCCGCACGGCCAGATCGGCCGCGGGGGCAGGCGTCGCGGTCAACACACAGGGCATGAGAAGCGAAACCGCGGTCGTGAGTTTCATGGCAGCGTTACCTCGTAGAGCTGGGCGACGCCGCTTTTGTCGCTCGTGAACACCACCCGCGAGCCGTCGGGAGAGAAGGCGGGATGCGGGTGGGTGTGCTGCGGGGCGAAGACCTTGACCGGGCCGTCGTCGTAGGGACAGTGGTCGCCGTTCCAGTGATCGCCCATGTTGCTCGAGCGGCTTTCGGCGAGCGGTACGACCGCTGACTCGGGGCCCGTCGATGGGTCGAAGAGAAAGAGGCCGCGGTCAGGATTCTTCGTGTCGGTTATGCAGGAGCGGCCGTCGCGGGAGACGCAGGGGTGCCATGCCGGAAAGTCCGTCACCCGTCGCATGGTTCCGGAGTCGACGTCGATTCCGATCATGCCGTGGGGCCAAATCACCGTCACGATCTCGTTGCGGCCGCCGACGGCACTCCGCGGCATCCACATCTCATGGACCACCCACTCCCGCTTCGCCGCGTCGCGTGCGTAGGCGAGCCGGTGCCCGCTGCCGTCGCGGTTGACCACGTGGATCCGGTCGGTGTAGCGGCCGCCGAAGCGAAGGAGCGACGGGTCATCGGGATGAAACTGCGGGTGGCCGATCGAGTCGTGCTCGCAGGCGGTCGAGACGCTCCCGGTGGCCGTGTCGATCACGTGCAGCCGGGCGATGTCGCCCTGCCCCGGGCCATACTTCACCGGCACGGCCCACCAGCGGCCGCAGGTCGAAAGCGACGTCGTGCCCATCGCGTCGCCCACCATCCCCGGCGGGATCATCGGCACGTCGCCAAAGTCGGCCAGGCATTCCTCGCGGAAGCCGCTTGCGGTCGCCACCCGCCAGGCCCCGCAGCCGGCCGTGAAGTAGACGTGCCGGCCGTCCCACGGGGGATGCACGCTCCACTCGTTCACGTCGTCGCGGTCGGTCAGCTGCACGAGCCGGCCGGTCGCCCGCTCCTCCAGAAAAATCTGCGGTCGACCCGTGCGGTGCGAGACGAACACGAGCCACTCCATCCCGTCGTCGTAGGCCGGCAGGTAGTAGAAGGGGTGGTGGTGGATCGACGGGTGCGTGGTCACCTGCCGCACCG
>CALGAS010000380.1 GCA_937959175.1 uncultured bacterium
GATCACCGCCGCGTCGGCACACTGCGGCACGCGGTTGCTCCGGTACCAGGGTTGGGCGAGCATCGCGGCCAGCAGATCAGGGTCGCGATCGGCTGCCACCACCCGGTCGACCAACATGTCGAGCGCCGCTGACCGCGAAACTCCCGGCCCCGGCGGCGTGTCGTGGTAGGAGAGGAAGCTGCGAGTGTCGAAGTCGTTGCCGACCAGCGGGTCGCCCCAGTAGATCGGGATCGTGCTGACGAGCATCGGCTCGGCCACCTTCTCGCTGGTATAGCCGGGGTATGACTCGTTCTCGAAGGCGATCGTGAAGCGGCACTCCGCCAGGAAGGCCTGCTTATCGGGCACCCGGCCGCCGACGTTGTTGAAGAGCTTGCCGCCGGAGTCGACTCGCTTGTATTTCGAGAGCCGCCGGAAGAACTCGTTGCGGGTCTTGCAGAGCGGATTCGACACGACAAACCCGCAGAACCGCGGCCGGCTCGCGAGAAAGGCCTCGATGTCGGGCGGCCCGCTCGTCGCTCCCGCCAGCGGTTTCACCAGCCGCGGCGGGTCGATGTAGAAGGGCCAGTGGGGCAGGCGGAAGTGTCGCGGGTGGTCGGTGTATTCAAACGTGAAGGCCCAGTCAGTGGAGTACCAGTCGGGGGCGACGTTCTCGCCGGTATAGAAGATCCGCACGCAGTCGTAGCGGCGGTGGTCGTGCCGGCGGCGGCCGATACAGGAGTGGATCAGGAAGTCGGGCTCGTCGCAGAGTTTGACCCGCCAACGGGTCTCGAGAAGCCGCGTCAGGAAGTTGTCCCGCGGGTCGAAACTGTCCCAGAAGCCGGCGAAGCCGAGGCGGATCGACGGCCGCTGTTGATCATCGGCGGTGGAATCAGGGTCTGAAGCCATCACGCCGGTACGGTACAGTATTCGGGAATCCACCGAGGCCGGCTGTCGGCTGCCGATCCCCCAAACCCTTCCCTCGCGCCGCCGCTGATGGACTCCCCTCCCCCCCGCTCACCCTTCGAGCCTCGCCACGTCGCCGGCGACCTGATGGCCGGCCTGGTCACGTTCCTCGTGGCCCTGCCCCTCTGCCTGGGGATCGCGATGGCTTCCGGGGCCGATCCGATCGCGGGCCTGATTGCGGGGATCGTGGCGGGCGTGGTGGTCGGCTGGCTGAGCGGGGCCCAGGTGATGATCACGGGCCCGGCCGCCGGGCTGACAGCCGTGGTGGCCGCCGAAATCGAGGCCCTCGGCACCTTCGAGGCGCTACTCCTGGCGGTGATGGTGTCGGGCCTGATCCAGATCGCTCTCGGCCTGGCTCAAGGGGGGTTCATCAAGTCGTTCGTGCCGACGAGCGTCGTTCGCGGCCTACTCTCGGCGATCGGCGTGATCCTGGTCCTCAAGCAGATCCCCCACCTCTTCGGCCACGACAAGGACTACGAAGGGGAGATGTCGTTCTTCCAGCCCGACCAGGAGACGACCTTCTCCGAACTCTTCGAGATCCTCAACGACATCCACCCCGGGGCGATGGTGGTCGGCCTGGCCTCCCTGGGTCTGATCTGGCTCTGGAGCCACTGGCGGCCGACCAAGGCCAGCGGCATCCCCGCACCGCTGGCGGTCGTCGTGTTCGGGTTGCTGGCTGACTGGCTCTTTGCCCAGATCGGCGGCATCTGGGCGATCGAGGAGATTCACCGCGTGCAGGTGCCGGTCGCCGAAACGCTCGCCGGCGTGACCGGCTTCATGAAGGCCCCCGACTTCGGCCAGATTGGCAACCCGGCCATTTACACCGCCGGGCTGACGATCGCCCTGGTCGGCTCGCTCCAAGCCCTCCTGACGACTGAGGCAGTCGACCGGCTCGACACCCAGCGGCGAACGACTCCAGCCAACCGCGAACTCGTGGCCCAGGGCTTCGGCAACATCGTCTGCGGCCTGCTCGGCGGCATCCCGGTCACCGGCGAGATCGTGCGCTCGACGGTCAACATCGACGCCGGGGCCCGCTCCAAGCGGGCGGCGATCGTCCACGGCCTCCTGTTGGCCGCGGCGATCCTCTTCTTCCCGCGGATCATCAACATGATCCCGCTCTCCTGCCTGGCGGCGATCCTGTTCGCCACCGGCCTGCGGCTGGCCAGCCCCCAGGTAATCAGCGAGATGTGGGGAGCCGGCCGCTACCAGTTCATCCCGTATCTCGTCACGCTCCTGGCGATCGTGTTCACCGACCCGCTGATCGGGATCATCATCGGGCTGGTGGTCAGCATCGGCTTCATCCTCTGGAGCAACCTCAAGCGGCCGATGAAGCTCTTCGAGGAGCACCACCTTTCCGGCGACGTGACCCGGATCGAGCTGGCCAATCAGGTCAGCTTTTTGAACCGAGCGGCCCTTCGCAAGACGCTCGACGCGATCCCCTCCGGCCACCACGTGCTGATCGACGCCCGCGACACCGTCTACATCGACCCCGACATCCTGGCGACAGTGCGGGAGTATCGCGACAAGATCGGCCCGGCCCGCGGGGTCACGATCAGCACCCGCGGCTTCCGCGAGAAGTATGCGATCGAGGATCGGATTCAGTACGTCGACTTCTCCTCGCGTGAGCTCCAGGAGAATCTCACGCCGGCCCGGGCCCTCCAGTACCTCCGCGATGGCAACGAACGCTTCCGCACCGGCCGCCAGCTGAAGCGGGACCTCGGCCGGCAGGTGGCGGCGACCGCCGGCGGCCAGCACCCGGTGGCGGTGATCCTCCACTGCATCGATTCCCGCTCGCCGGCGGAGCTGCTCTTCGATGTTGGCGTCGGGGAGATTTTCAGCGCGCGAGTCGCCGGCAACATCGCCACCGACGAGATGCTCGGCAGCATGGAATACGCCTGCGGCGTGGCGGGGGCGAAGCTCGTCGTCGTGCTCGGCCACACCCGCTGCGGGGCGGTGGGGGCGGCGGTCCAGGCGACCTGCCATCCCGAGACGGCCGTCGCCGCCGAGTGCACCCACATCCCGCCGATCGTCGAGAGCATCGCCCGCGTCGTCGATGTCGAGGCCTGCCTGCGGGCGGAGGCGGAATCACCGGAGGCGAAGCAGGAAGCGGCCGACGAGGTCGCCCGCCGCAACGTGATCCAGGCCGTCCGCGACATCCGCGAGCAGAGCCAGCTGCTCGACCGGCTCGTCCGCGAGGGGAAGGTGGGCGTGGTGGGGATGCTCTACGACGTGACAAGCGGCGCGGCCTGGCTCGTCGACGGCACAGCCGACGGGCTGTCCGACGCCGCACTGGCCGCCAAGCCACGGGTTCCGGCCCAGTCGTAGGGCGGCGGGGGGCAGGCAGGTTGCAAACCTGCCTCCACGGTGGCGAGGCCGGGCAAAGGCGGGTTACGAACCTGACTCCACGGACGGGAAGGAGGCCGGGCAAAGGCGGGTTACGAACCTGACTCCACGGACGGGAAGGAGGCTGTGCAAAGGCAGGTTGCAAACCTGCCTCTACGGACGGGAGGGTGGCCGGGCAAAGGCGGGTTGCAAACCTGCCTCCACGAGGGGTGGGCCGGGGCCGGGCTCACGGTCGCTCGGCGACGGTGCGGCGTGCGTGACCGACCGGCCGACCTGTGTGGGGGCAGACTTGGAGTCTGCCCAAAACGACATCGGGGCCCCGAACGACTTTCGTGCTGCCAATAGAAGCCCCCCGGCGCGAGCCGGGGGGACGGCGGGCCGTTGGGCGCTACCGCCCGCTGATAGCCGCCAACCGTCCACGACCAACCCGCCCAATCCGCGGTCACAACCGAACGAGCCCCCAGATGACGCCGAACGACGGCGGGACGCCGTGGACGATTCCCACGATCCCGCCGACCGACCGTGGCGGGGTGGCGGGTGTGTTAGCCCCGGGAGCCGGTTTTCGCTCCGATGCGTTTTGGGGGTTCCTGGTGCGCGGAATCGGTTTGCATGGTGAACGGGATGGCGGGTGACCCGCAGTCCCCCCGGCTCGCGCCGGGGGCTTCTATGGCGAGCAGCGCGGCGGGTTGCGAGCCGCAGCGGCGCTGAGGCGTGCGTGCCTGTTCCGGCCCCCGGGAGCCGGTTTTCACTCCGATGCGTTTTGGGGGTTCTTGGTGCGGTGAATCGGTTTGCATGGTGAACGGGATGGCGGGCGACCCGCAGTCCCCCCGGCTCGCGCCGGGGGGCTTCTATGGAGAGCAGCGCGGCGGGTTGCTGCGGGGGGCAGGCAGGTTGCAAACCTGCCTCCACGGACGGAAGAAAGGCCGGGTAAAGGCAGGTTGCAAACCTGCCTCCACAAGGTCGGGTCGGAAGCCGGGAAGGCTACTTCCGCACCGGGACGAGCGGCGGGATCGCGATCTCGCCGGCGTTGGGGCCGTCGCCGGAGTAGCCGCCGGCCGGAGGGGCTGGCTGCTGGGGCACGGGCTGGGGAGCCGGCTGAACGGGCTGCGGCATCG
>CALGAS010000381.1 GCA_937959175.1 uncultured bacterium
GCGTCTGCTCGGTGAAGCCGACCCGCTCGCGGAGCTGGCCGATCAGGCCACCGATCTGGGCCGGCGTGATCCGATTCTGGGTCCACTGCTGGAGGAAGTCGTTGACGGTGTCATCGCTGACAACAACCCCATTGGACTCGGCCTCCCGGGCCAACAGCAGCGTCCGGACCACCGCCTGCTCCCCCTCGGCCAGCGGTGGACGCACCTGGTCGTCCCCCGTGGCCTCCGCCCGCAGCACGGTCAGAAACTGGTTGAGGGCCCGCCGCGTCAGCACCTCGCGGTCGAGATCCTGCTCGCGGAGCGTTCCTCCCTTCCAGGTCATCACCACCGGATTGGCCACCGACCCCCCGCCGGCATTCATCTGCAAAAGCGGCGGCAGAATGAAGAAGGCGAGCATCGCCATGATCGCCAGGGCCGCCAGGGCGGTTTTCTGATAGCGGCGGAAGAGATTGAAGGATCCGGCCATGGTGCGATGCGTCCTCACCCCTGGAAAAAACTCGCCGTTCCTACGGAACGGCGAAAATTCCGGCACTTGACAAGCCCGAAGAGCGCAGGGTAACGCTTGAGGCGGCCGACTCGGAGCCGATTGTAGCGCCGGGCCGGTTGGCGCCAATCCCGATCGCTTTCCCTCCCTCCCCACTGAGCCGATGGCCAAAAAGTCCTCCACCACCGCGAAGAAAGGCCGCTCGACGGCCCCCCGGGGGGATTACGAACTCGTAATCGTCGAGAGCCCCGCCAAGGCCAAGACGATCGAGAAGTACCTCGGGCCGGGCTTTGTCGTGAAGGCCTCGGTCGGCCACATCCGCGACCTTCCCAAGCGGGCCCCGAAGGGCTCGAAGCAGCCGGTGCCGGGGGTCGATCTCGACCACGACTTCGCCCCCACCTACGAGGTCGACTCGGCCAAGCAGAAGACCGTGACCGAGCTTCGCAAACTCGCCAAAGGGGCCCGCGAAGTCTGGTTCGCCACCGACTTGGACCGCGAGGGCGAGGCGATCGCCTGGCACCTCACCCAGGTGCTGGGAGTCGATCCGCTGACGGCCAAGCGGGTCACGTTCGACGCGATCACGAAGCGCGAGGTCCAGCGGGCCTTCCAGGCTCCGCGGGCCATCAACATCCCGCGTGTCGAAGCCCAGCAGGCCCGTCGGATCGTCGACCGGATCGTGGGCTACCGGGTCTCGCCGGTGCTCTGGAAGAAGGTCGCCGGCGGCCTCTCGGCCGGGCGGGTTCAGAGCGTGGCGACCCGCATCGTCGTGGAACGGGAGCAGGAAATCCGAGCCTTCACCCCCGCCGAGTCCTGGGAGATCTCCGGCTGCCTCGCCTTCGACGTGGCAGCAGCGGCCTCGCTCCACGCCGACTGGACGGCCTTCATGAGCCAGCGAGATGAGCGGGGCCGGCCGCCCTTCGTCCGCGACCGGATGGCCTGGCTGGCCGAGCGGAAGGCGCTCTCGGCGACGCTCGTCGAGGTCGACGGCAAGCCCCTCAAGATCGAGGCGGAGAACACCTCGGACGCGGATCTGGCGGTTTCCGCGGAGGCCGCGGCCGAAGCCGCCGGCCTCCTCGACATCTCGGTCGATCGCGAGACCAACGCCGACGGCAAGGGCCGCGGCCAGAATGTCGTGCGAATCTCCGGTCGGCCCGACCCGGCCGCCCGCTACATCGTCGAGAGCCGCGAGGTCACACCGACGAAATCACGCCCCTACCCTCCGTTTATCACCAGCACGCTCCAGCAGGCCGCCAGCAGCCGGCTGGGCATGAGCACCGATCGCACGATGCGGATCGCCCAGCAACTCTACGAAGGCATCGACCTGCCCGGCGAGGGCCGTGTGGGCCTGATCACCTACATGCGAAC
>CALGAS010000382.1 GCA_937959175.1 uncultured bacterium
CGAGCCGGGGGGACTGCGGGTCGTTGGGCCATCCCGCTCCCGATCCCCGCCAACCGTTCACCACCAACCCGCCCAATCCGCCATCACCACCAAACGACTCCTGGTGGCTTTCGATGCCCCCGGGGGACGGCGGGCCGTTGGGCAAACAACCCTCTCGGCCAGCGACCTAAAAGTAGAACGGGATCCCTTCCCGCTTGAAGTAGGCCTTCTCATCCGGGAGGAACTCATCGCCGAGCCGCTCAAAGCCGCCGTCGGCCCGGAACCGTTCGAGAAAATCGTTCACCTGCTGGCGGAGCGCGTCGTCGCCGCGGCGGAGGCCGACGGCCCATGTCTCCTTGCGAAACGGCCGCAGCATCGCGCGGGTCGTCTGCGGATGGCGGGCGTGGCTGCGATAGACCGAGAGCGAATCGTAGATAAAGGCGTCGGCGCGGCCCTGAGCCACCTCCATCACCGCGGCCGACTCCTTGTCGAGCACCAGCAGCCGCGCCTGCGTGAGCGACGTGGCCGCGTAGCGATGCCCGGTGGTGCCCTTCTTGACGGCCACCACCTGGCCCCGGGCGTCGAGATCGGCGGCCGACTCCAGCGATGAATCAGCCGCCACGAGCAGCGCGAGGCCCGTCTCCAGGTAGGGCTCTGAGAAGGCGATCGACCGGGCCCGTTCGGGCGTGGCGGTCATCGAGGAAATGATGCAGTCGATCTTCCGTGTCTTGAGGGCCGGGATCAGCCCGTCGAAGGCGATGTTCTCGATCACGAGCTCGCGGCCGAGATCGGCGGCCAAGGCCTCGGCCAGCCGGACGCTCACGCCGGTCGGCCTGCCGGCGGTGTCGGTCATCTCGAACGGGGGATAGGAAAGCTCCATCCCCACCCGGAGCGGCTCGGCCGACAGGCCCGTCGTGGCGAGGGCAAGCAGGCTCAGCAGGGCAATGACGCGCGTGATCATCCCCCTGTTGTAGCGGCTCGGGCCGCACGGTGGTGGACGGCGGCCGTTCGGGCCCGCGTTGTGCCTGATATGCTGTCGCCGCCGTGGCCCGGCCGGGCCGAATCCGCTGACCACCTCAGGTTGTTCGTCATGTCGCTTTCCCGTCGTTCTCTGCTGGTCTCTTCCACCGCCGCCGCCGGCGTTGCGGCTGCCCGCGCCGTCGCCGACCCCGTGGCTGAGCCGGCGGCAGGCGTCGTGACCGCCGCCCCGCTGCCGCCCCAGCCGGAGCAGGGTCTGCTCTTCTCCTGCAAGTATTCGATGACCAAGGGAGCGACGCTCGAGGAGCGGCTCGCCAGCGCCAAGGAGGCGGGCATGGATGGCGTCGACTTCGACGAGGCTGGCTCTGTCACCCCCGAGCAACTTCGAGCGGCATCCGCGGCGACGGGCGTGTTCATTCACGGGGCCATCAACCACGGCCACTGGGGGAAGACGCTCACCAGCCCCGACGCGGCAGTGCGGGCCGAAGGGCTGGCCAATCTGAAGCATTGCATCCGCGTCTCCCACGCTGCCGGCGGCAGCGGCGTCTTGCTCGTGATCGGCAAGGGAGGCGACGGGCCGGAGGGAGGCGACCGGGCCCGTGAGGAGATCAGCAAGGCGATTCCCCTGGCGGCAGCCCTCGGGCAGCGGATCCTGTTTGAGAACGTCTGGAACGGGATGTACTACCAGGATGACGGGCCGCGGGATCAGAGCGTGCAGGCCTGGGCCGACTACATCGACAGCTTCAACAGCCCCTGGGTGGGCGCCTTCTTCGACCTGGGCAACCATGCCCGCTACGGCGACGTGGCGGAGTGGGTCCGGGGGCTCGGCCCGCGAATCGTCAAACTCGACATCAAGGGCTACTCCAACGCCAAGGCCGACGCTGACGGCAAGTGGAAGGGCTTTGTCGAGATCACAGCCGGCGACATTGACTGGGCGGCGGTCCGGGCGGCCCTCGCGGAGATCGGCTTCACCGGCTGGGTGTCGGCCGAGGTCGGCGGCGGCGATGTGGCCCGCCTGCGGACGGTGCTCGCGCAGATGAAAGAAGCCCTGCTCGGCTGAGCCGTGGCCGACGGATTCCGGAACCACGCGATGTGCCGGCTGGAATCGCTCTTCCGGCGGCATGCTGAGGCTGTCTCTCCTTTCGGGAGGGCCGCGATGCGTGCTATATTTAAGGGCATGTTGTCGCGCTGACAGGCGTTTTCCACCCGCAGGAGCCTCTCCGTGTCTGCCCCCTCCGCTGTCGATTCCACCGCCCCGATTTACCGCGGGCCGCTGCCCCACGTGACGACCGTCGAGCGGGTGCCTGTGACGGTCTACGACCAGCCGGTGGACGCCAGCCGGGCGGTTGCTCGGGAGATCGCCGACCTGGTGACCAGCCGGGCCGCCGAAGGGAAGAAGACGGTTCTCGGTCTGGCGACCGGTAGCACCCCGGTCGGCGTCTACAACGAGTTGATCCGCCTGCACAAGGAGGAAGGGGTCTCGTTCAAAACGGTCGTGACCTTCAATCTTGACGAATACTGGCCGATTCAGCCCGATGCCCTGCAGAGCTACCACCGCTTCATGCGGGAGCATCTCTTCGACCATGTCGACATTCCAGCCGACGCCATCCACATTCCCGATGGCACGCTGCCCCGGGCAGACATCTTGGCGGCCTGTGCCGCATACGAGGAGGCGATTCGCGAGGCTGGCGGCATCGACCTGCAGATTCTCGGGATCGGCCGCACCGGTCACATCGGCTTCAACGAGCCGGGCAGCACCCTGGAGAGCCGGACCCGGCTGATCACGCTCGACAGCGTCACCCGGTCTGATGCGGCCAGCGACTTCTTCGGGGAATGGAACGTGCCGCGGCAGGCGATCACGATGGGCGTGGGCTCGATCATGGACGCCCGGCGGGTGATCCTCCTGGCGTTTGGCGAGCACAAGTCGAAGATCGTCCGCCGGGCGGTCGAGGAGGGCCCCTCGACCCACGTCTCAGCGAGCGCCCTCCAGCAGCATCCCGACGCGAAGTTCGTCCTCGACGGGGCGGCCGGCTCAAAGCTGACGCGGTTCGAGTCGCCCTGGCTGGTCGGACCACTGGAGTCGCTGGGGCTGGAGTGGACCGACGCCCTGGCCCGCAAGGCGGTGATCTGGCTGGCCTTCAAGCTCGGCAAGCCGATCCTCAAGTTGATCGACGAGGACTACAACGAGCACGGCCTCCAGGAACTGCTTTCCACCAAGGGCCGGGCCTACGACCTCAACATCGAGGTCTTTCGGGCCATGCAGGACACGATCACGGGCTGGCCGGCCGGTGGGCCGGGCAAGCCCCGCAGGCTGCGGGTTGCCGGCGGCAAGGACTCTCCGCGGGCGGCCGACTTCCCCAAGCGGATCGTCGTCTTCAGCCCCCATCCCGACGACGACGTGATCAGCATGGGCGGCACCTTCATCCGTCTCTGCGAGCAGGGCCACGAAGTCCACGTCGCCTACCAGACCAGCGGCAACATCGCCGTCTGGGACGAGTCTGCCGATCGCCATGTCGATTTCGTTGAGGAGTTCTGCCGGGCCTTCGACGTGGGCAAGATCGTCTCGCCCGGCGAGCGGGCCCCCGAGGAGATCGCCGAAAAGATCCGGAGCTTTCTCAAGGCCAAGCCGGCCGGCGCCGTCGACATCTCCGAACTCCAGGTGGTCAAGGGGCTGATCCGGCGGACCGAAGCCCGGGCGGCCGCCCGCTACTCGGGCGTGCATCCCGACCGGATTCACTTCCTCGACCTGCCCTTCTACGAGACCGGCCGCGTCCGCAAGAACCCGATCGGCGCCGAAGACATCGCCATCACCGCCCGGCTCCTCGATGAGGTCAAGCCGCACCAGATCTACGCGGCCGGCGATCTCTCCGATCCTCACGGCACCCACCGCGTCTGCCTGGCCTCGGTTTTCGGGGCGATCGAGGAACTCGCCGGTCGCGACTGGGCCAAGGACTGCGAGTGCTGGCTCTACCGCGGCGCCTGGCAGGAGTGGGCTCCGCACGAGATCGACATGGCCGTGCCGCTCTCGCCCGACGAGGTCGAGCGGAAGCGGATGGCGATCTTCAAGCACGAAAGCCAGAAGGATCGAGCGGTCTTTCCGGGGCCGACCGACCCCCGCGAGTTCTGGCAGCGGGCCGAGGATCGCAATCGCGACACGGCGATGCTCTACGACAAACTCGGCCTCCCGGAGTACGAGGCGATCGAGGGCTTCGTGCTCCACCGCGGCTGAGGCAGCCGAACGGCGGTGGCCGCGGGTATGCTTGGCAGATCGGCTGCCCGGCCGGCAGCTGCGTCCGCAGGGCCCGAATCACCGTGAACCGCTGCATCGTCTGGATCGTCTGCTGGCCCTTGTTCGCCGGGGTCTCGACTGCCGCCGCCGACCCGCGGTGCGTCGTCGTCGATCTCTACGCCACCTCCACCGATGAGGCGGCGGCCCCGGTCTTGGCCCGCCTCGAGGCGTTTGCCGCCGGCCGTGATGGTCTGATCGTCGTGCGGCGGTTCCCCGACACCGTCCCGGCTGATCAGGAGGCCTTGGCTGCCGCTGCAACGCGGGAGAACTTCGCCCCGGATGACCTGCCGGTCGTCGTGGCCTGCGGCACCGCGCTGGCCGGCTGTCGCGATCCGGTCGCTGCCGTGTCACACGTGACGGCGGCCCTGCGGCTGGAACTCTTCACCCGGCGGGGCTGCGGCCGGTGTCGGCAGGCCAAGGAATGGCTGCCGACCTTCCTGGCCGGCTATCCCGGACTCCAGTTGATCACCAGCGACCTCACCACGGAGGCCGCCGCCCGCAGTCGCGTGGCCGCCCTCGTCGATCGCCATCGCACGGCGGCCGCGAGCGTGCCCGTCTTCCATCTCTGCGACCGGCTGATCGTCGGCTTCGACCGGCCGGAGGCGATGGGGCCCCGGCTTGCCGGGATTCTCGAATCCTGGACGAGGCCCTGCCGTGAGGCGGTCGGCACCGACGATGAGGCTGGTGATGAGACAGTCGTGGTCGTGGGCGGCGACGAGGAGGCGATCGATCTGCCGTGGCTGGGACGGCTCGATGCCGGCCGGCTCGGGATGCCGATGTTTACGCTGGCCGTCGGCCTCGTCGACGGCTTCAATCCCTGCGCCATGTGGGTCTTGCTCCTCTTGCTCTCGATCCTGGTCAACCTCCGCGACCGGACGAGGATCCTGGCGATCGCCGGCACCTTCGTCATCGTCAGCGGCCTGGCCTACTTCGCCTTCATGGCGGCGTGGCTGAATGTCTTTCAGTGGATCGGGATGCTCCGGCCGGTGCAGATCGCCCTGGGGAGCATGGCGGTCGCGATCGGTCTGGTTCACATCAAGGACTTCTTCGCATTCAAGCAGGGGCCCTCGCTCTCGATCCCCGAGTCGGCCAAGCCTGGCATCTACACCCGGATTCGCCGGATCGTGAATGCCGAGAACCTGCCGGCGGCCGTGGCGGGAGCCTTCATCCTGGCGGTGCTCGTCAACATGGTCGAACTCCTCTGCACCGCCGGCCTGCCGGCGATGTACACCGGGATCCTGACCCAGCGGGGTTATTCGACCGCCGTTCGCTACGGCTACCTCGGCCTCTACATCGCTGCCTACATGTTCGACGATGCCCTGATGGTGGCGGGCGTCGTTATCTCGCTGAGCCGGATCAAGCTTCAGGAGACGGGCGGCCGCTGGCTGAAACTCGTCAGCGGCGGGGTGGTCCTGGCCTTGGGGCTGGTGATGCTCGTCAGGCCCGGGTGGCTCGAGGGGTGAGCCGGGCCTTGGCGGTCCGGCCCACCCCGAGCGGATCAAAGCGAACTCAGTTGCCCACCGCGGCCGGAAAGCCGGCCTGGATCAGTTGCGGGTAGCCCGGCTTGAGCGGGCGGACATCGTAGCCGAGCGGGCGGAGGATGTCGGCCGCCACCAGGCAGCGGCCGCCGACGAGGCAGTGGCAGTAGATGATCTTGTCCTTGGGGAGGACCTGGGCGAGCCGGGCGGGATCGACGCCCCGCTCCAGGGAACTGAGGGGCACGAGGCGGGCCCCGGCGACGTGGCCCTTTTGCCACTCGTCGGGCTCGCGGACGTCGACGATCACCGCCTGGCCGTTGGCGACCGCTTGTTGGATGGCCGGGAGCGGGTCGCGGGTGTGGTCGGCGGCCAGCGCCTGGCCGGCGGCGGCGGCGAGGGCGGCCGCCAGGAGGAGCCGCGAGCAGGTCGAGGCCGCCACCTGGTTCCAGGGCATCCGGCTGATCAGCATCGCCATCCCGCAGGTGTCGGTGATGCCGGCGAAGACCAGGCCGCAGCCGACGAACCCGGCCAGGCCCGCCCCGATGTTCTTCAAGAGCGGGTCGGGGCCGAAGGCGGCCAGGGCGGCTCCGATCGCGACCAGGGCGCCCGCCGCGATCCGCACCTGCCGCTCGAGCGACATCGCCTTCTTGCCGCGGACCACCGGCAGCCCCGCGGCGTCGCAGGCGGTCGTGCCCCCCTCGACGCTGATCACGTCGTTGATGCCTGCGGCGATCATCCGCTCGCAGGCGGTCTTGCTGCGGCCGCCCGAGCGGCAGACAAAGTAGATCGGCCCGGCGTGCTGGGCGTGGTCGGATTGGATCTGCTTGGGGTCGAGCCGGTCGAGCGGCACGTTGCGGGCGAAGTCGACGTGGACCTCGCCAAACTCGGCCGGGGTGCGGACGTCGATCAGGTTGATCGACTCGCCGCGGTTGCAGAGGTCCTGGAGCTGCTGGGGAGAGACAGTGGCGACCATCGAAGAAGACTCCTCGGGGAAGGGCCGTCGATCAGCGGCGGGCGCCGCCGAAGCGATCGGCAATGCAGTTCATGATGTTGGCCAGATGCGGCTCGACGACCGAGTAGTAGACGGTGCGGCCCTCTCGCTCGGAGGCGAGGAAGCCGCAGCGTTGCATCAGCCGGAGGTGTTCGGAAGCCATATGGCTGGGGATCCCGCACGACTCGGCCAACTCGCCGACGGTGTAGCGGCCGCCGAGCAGCAACTCGACGATCCGCAGGCGATGCGGGTGGGCGAGCGTCCGCAGGCATTCGGCCGCCTGGCCAAGGGCATCGAGATCGATCAGATCCCGGGCGTTTGGCGTTGTCGAGGCGGAGGTTGGGTGCGCGGCAGCCATTGCGTATTCCTTGCGGGTCGGGGTCTCCCCAACCGCGATATCAATATATCGGAACATTGCGATATGTCAATGCAGTTTTTTTGCGGGGAAGCGGCCGCCCGCCGAATACGGGTTCGACCCGAGCCGGGTTGATTGGGAGGGCGGATTGGGCGTTGGGGTGGTGAACGGCTTTACGGGCTTCCGGAGACCGGGAAGGCCCAACGACCCGCCGTCCCCCCGG
>CALGAS010000383.1 GCA_937959175.1 uncultured bacterium
GCTGACTGCAGACCGGACAGCGTGGCATCGGCTCAGCCCTCGCCGGAGGCGGGCTTCGCCCCCGAGCCGCCCTCGGTCTTCTTGCCCCCCTCGGGCTTGCTCTTGCCCGATTCCGCGGCCGCACCCTTCTTGTACGACTCGCTGCGGTAGTCGGTCTTGTAGAAGCCCGATCCCTTGAAGACGATCGCCCCGCCCGCCCCGATCAGACGACGGAGCTTTTTCTTTTTGCACTTCGGGCAGGTCCGCTTGACGGCGTCGGTCATCGACTGGAACAGTTCGAAGGCATGGCCGCATCCATCGCAGACATAGTCATAGGTGGGCATCGCTCACTCCTCCTTGGCCACGATCACCTGGGCCGGCCGCACGACCCGATCGTGGAGGGTAAAGCCCCGGCTGGCAGTGCCGACGATCGTGCCAGCGGCCACCCCCGGGACGGCCTGCTGCTGGATCGCGTCGTGAACGGTCGGATCGAAGGCGTTGCCGTCGGTCGGAATCACGTTGCAGCCGTGGCTGCCGAGCAGTTTCTCGATCTGGCTGGCCGTCATCCGGAAGCCGGCCCGCAGGCTCTCGACATCGTCGGTCTTGTCGGCGGCCTCGATCGCCCGCT
The DNA here is from genome assembly GCA_937959175.1 of uncultured bacterium. GTDB lineage: Bacteria > Planctomycetota > Planctomycetia > Pirellulales > UBA1268 > QWPN01. Next base: position 608 of record CALGAS010000383.1, read on the forward strand.
GCACGTTGTCGAGCACGGGGAGCAGGTCGCGGAGCAGGTCGATTTCCCGGTACCGCTGGGCCTCCTCGTACTCGCGACGGGAACGCTTGCGATAGTTGTCGAGCTCGGCCTGAAGCCGAAGCAGCCGATCCTGCAGCTCCGCGACCTCGGAGCCCGCCTCTGGCTCGGCACGACCCTCGGCGGAGTCAGCGACCGGGCTTTCGTCGGCAGGCTGCGGGGCGTCGTCGGGTCTGGTCATCTCTCCTCCTCCTCGTCGGAACCGTGCTGCGGCTGCTCGCCGGCAGTCTCCTTGCCCTGGAAGTATTCGGCAAGCTTCGTGAAGAACGAGGTTCGTTTCGGTGAGACCGAGGCGTGCTCCTCGGCGGCGAGTTCGCGGAGCAGTTCTTCGGTCCGCCCGGAGACGTTCCGCGGCACCTCCACATGGACATGCACGTGCAGGTCGCCCACGCCACGGCCGCGGACCTCGGGCATGCCCAGCCCGCGGACCCGGATCACATCCCCCGGCTGGGTGCCGCGGGCAATCTCGAGCGGCTTTGGTCCGTCGAGGGTCGGCACGTCCACCGTCGCCCCGAGGGCCGCCTGCGTAAAGCTGACGGGCACCTCGCAATGAAGATCCTTCCCGTCGCGGGCCAGGAAGGGATGGTCTTCAATCTCGATCACGCAGTAGCAGTCGCCCGGTGGGCCGCCCGCCGCGCCGGGTTCGCCCTCGCCTGCCAGCCGCACGCGGACATCCCGGTCGACACCGGCGGGAATCGTGACCTTCCGGCTGGCATGCTCCTCGGTGACGCCCTCGCCGCCGCAGGCGGGGCACCGCTCCTTGACCACGCTCCCGGCGCCCCGGCATGCCGGGCAGGTCGTCTGCAGCCGAAACACGCCCGCTGATTGGATCACCTGCCCCCGGCCGCCGCAGTAGTCGCACGGCTGCGGAGCGGTTCCCTTGCGGGCCCCGCTGCCGTCACACTCGCCGCAGGTTTCGTGCCGGTCAAACTCGACCGTCTTCGTCACCCCCCGGGCAGCCTCGACCAACGAAAGATGGACCTGGCAGAAGACATCCCGGCCCTTGCGGGCTCGCGAGCCCCGCTGCCGGCCGCCACCGAAGGCATCGCCGAAGATGCCGCCGCCAAAGAGATCGCCGAAGGCCTCGAAGACGTCGGAAATGTCGTTGAAGTCGTGCCGCCGGCCACCTTCGACGCCCGCATGGCCGAAGCGGTCGTAGCGGCTGCGGAGATCGTCGTCGGAAAGGACCTCGAAGGCTCTCGCGGCCTCCTTGAAGCGGGAGGCCGCCTCGGCATCACCGGGATTCTTGTCAGGATGGAAGCGGACGGCCAGTTTGCGATACGCGGCCGTGATCTCCGTCGACGAAGCCCGCCGACCGACCCCGAGCACTTCGTAATAGTCACGCTGGTCGACCATGGCTCCCCGACGATCCCGCGGCTTTGCCGCCGGCTTACCTGATGCTGCCTTCGATCTTCCGCTTCTTGGCGTCTTCCTTCTCGAGGTTGGTCACCAGGGCTTCGGTCGTCAGCAGGAGGCCCGCGATGCTGGCCGCGTTGGTGAGGGCGACTCGCACTACTTTGACCGGATCGATGATCCCCGCTTTGTACATGTCGACATACTCGCCCTTGTTGGCGTCGAAGCCGACGGTCAGATCCTTGCCGGCCACTTCATCCGCCACGACCGCGCCGTCGATGCCGCCGTTCTCGGCGATCTGCCGGATCGGGGCCTCGAGGGCATGGAGAATGATGTCGACACCGATCTTCTCGTCGCCCTTGGCCGACGCCCGAGCCTTCTCGACCGCCTCGCGGCAACGGAGCAGGGCCACGCCACCGCCGGCGACGATGCCCTCTTCGACGGCCGCCCGGGTCGCATGCAGTGCGTCTTCGACGCGGGCCTTCTTCTGCTTCATTTCAGCTTCAGTGCCCGCCCCGACCGACACGATCGCCACGCCGCCGGTCAGCTTGGCGAGCCGCTCTTGGAGCTTTTCGCGGTCATACTCGCTGTCGGTATTCTCGATCTGCGAGCGGATCTGCTGAACGCGGGCCTGCACGGCGGCCTTGTCACCGGCACCTTCAACGATCGTCGTCTCGTTCTTGTCGACGGTGACGAGCTTGGCCCGGCCGAGGTGGGAAAGATCAAGACTCTCGAGCTTGAGGCCGAGGTCTTCGCTGATCAGCGTACCGCCGGTGAGGGTGGCGATGTCACCGAGCATCGCCTTGCGACGATCGCCGAATCCGGGGGCCTTGGCGGCGCACACCTTGAGGACGCCCTGCAGCTTGTTGACCACCAGGGCCGTGAGAGCGTCGCCCTCGAGGTCCTCGGCGATGATCAGCAGCGGCTTGCCAGACTGGGCCACCTTCTCCAGCAGGGGGAGAAGATCCCGGAGGTTCGAGATTTTCTTCTCGTGAATCAGGATGAGGCAGTCGTCGAGTTGGCACTCCATCTCGGCCGGCTTGTTGATGAAGTAGGGCGAGACATAGCCCTTGTCAAACTGCATGCCGTCGACAAACCGCACCTCGGTGTCAGTCGTCTTGCCCTCTTCGACCGTGATCACCCCGTCCTTGCCGACCTTCTGGAGGGCCTCGGACAAGAGGTCGCCGATCGTGCGATCGTTGTTGGCGCTGATGGCACCCACCTGGGCGATTTCCTCCGGCCGCTCGACCTTGCGGGCCTGCTCGGCCAGCCGTCCGACCGCCGCCTCGACCGCCTTCTCGATACCCCGCCGCACGGCCGTCGGGTTGCTGCCGGCGGCCACGTTGCGGGTACCCTCCCGGAAGATGGCCCGGGCCAGGACGGTGGCTGTCGTCGTGCCGTCACCGGCCAAGTCGGACGTCTTCGAGGCAACCTCGTTGACGAGCTTGGCCCCCATATTCTCGAACGCATCCTCGAGATCGACCTCCTTGCTCACCGTCACGCCGTCCTTGGTGACGGTCGGGCCGCCGAACGACTTGTCGATGATCACGTTGCGGCCGGTGGGGCCCATCGTGACGGCCACGGCACCGGCCAGTTTCTCCACGCCCTTGAGCAGTTTGGCGCGGGCGGTGTCGTCGAACATCAGTTGCTTGGGCACGGCTTGAATCTCCTCGAAAAATAATGGCTGGTTCGTTGGGAAACGGTGAACGGAAGCACGTCAGGCGTTGAAACGCTCAGGAGAGAACCTTGGCGAGGATGTCGCTCTCACGAAGAATCTTGACGTCATGGCCGTCGACCTCGATGTCGCTTCCGGAATACTTGCCGTAAATCACCTCGTCGCCGATCGACACGGCCAGGGGCGACCGCTGGCCGCTCTCGAGCAGCTTGCCCGGTCCGAGGGCGACCACATGGCCCCGCTGCGGCTTCTCCTTGGCGGTATCGGGCAGGACAATCCCACCGGCGGTCCGCTCCTCGGCCTCGACGGGCTCCACGACGACACGGTCATCGAGCGGGCGAATCTTGAGGTTCTTGGCTGCCATCTTCACTGGTCTCCGAAAGGTGTGGTTGAAAATCGTTGGTGTCTGATCAAACAAAAGAGGCCGACTGGGCTCACATCATGCCTGGCATGCCGCCCATGCCACCCATGCCGGGCATCCCGCCCATGCCGCCCATGCCCGGCATGCCGCCGCCCATCCCATGATGGTCGTGGCCGTCGCCGGCGGGCTCCTCCTCCTCCTTGGGGATCTCCGTGATCAGGGAGTCGGTGGTCAGCAGGAGGGCGGCCACGCTGGCGGCGTTTTGAAGCGCCGTCCGCACAACCTTGGCAGGATCGATCACGCCGGCCGCGACGAGGTCGCCATATTCACCCTTGTCGGCGTCGTAGCCCTCGTTCTTGCCCTTCAGCCGCCGGACTCGGTTGACGACAACTGACCCATCGACGCCCGCATTTTCAGCGATCGCCTCGAGCGGATACTTGAGGGCATTTTTGACGATCGAAGCTCCGAACTTCTCATCACCGGATACGGCCAGGCTCTCGATCGCCTTCTCGCTCCGCAGCAGGGCCACGCCGCCGCCGGGCACCACGCCCTCGGCGAGGGCCGCCTGAACGGCGCTCTTGGCATCATCGATGAGGGCCTTCCGCTCCTTCATCTCCGTCTCGGTCGCCGCCCCGACGTTGATCTGGGCCACGCCGCCGGCGAGTTTCGCCAGCCGCTCCTGGAGCTTCTCGCGGTCGTAATCGCTGGTCGTCCGCTCGATCTCCTCGCGGATCTGGGCCACCCGGCCGTCGATGGCCGACTTGGTGCCCGCCCCGCTGACGATTGTCGTGTTCTCAGCTTCGATGATGACCTTTTTGGCTCGGCCGAGATCGGTCAGCTTGACGCCGTCGAGGGCGATTCCGAGATCCTTGAAGATTGCCTGCCCGCCGGTCAGCACGGCGATGTCGCCGAGCATCGCCTTGCGGCGGTCGCCATAGCCGGGAGCCTTGACCGCCACCGACTGGACGATCCCCCGCAGCTTGTTGACGACGAGCGTGGCGAGCGCCTCGCCCTCGACGTCCTCAGCGATCACGACCAGCGGCTTGCCTGATTTACTGATCGCCTCCATCAGGGGCACGAGGTTCTTTGCGTTCGAGATCTTTTCCTCGTAGATGAGGATGTAGGGATTCTCGAGTTCGCAGACCTGATTCTCGGCGTCGGTCACGAAATGAGGCGAGAGGAAACCGCGGTCGAACTGCATCCCCTCGACGACGTCGACGGTCGTCTCCGACTGCTTGCCCTCCTCGACCGTGATCACGCCGTCCTTGCCGACCTTGAGGAAGGCGTCGGAGAGCACTGCGCCGACGGCCGGGTCGTTGTTGCCGGCGATCGTGGCGATCTGGGTGAGCTCCTTTTTGTTCTTGGCGTCGATCTTCGTCGCCATCGAGAGCACCGACGCCCCGACCGCCTCGACAGCCTTGTGGATCCCGCGAGCCAGGGCCATCGGGTCGGCCCCGGCGGCGATCATCTTGAGGCCCTCGCGGTAGATCGCCTCAGCCAGCACGGTGGCTGTCGTGGTGCCATCGCCGGCGACGTCGTTGGTCTTGCTGGCGGCCTCCTTGACGAGCTGGGCACCGAGATTCTCGTAGGGATCCTCGAGATCGATGTCTTCGGCAACGGTAACGCCGTCCTTCGTCACCTTGGGGGAACCCCAGCCCTTGTCGAGCACCGCGTTGCGGCCGCGGGGGCCGAGCGTGCTCTTGACCGCGCGGGCCAGCTTGGAAACGCCGGCGAGCAGCGGCTGGCGGGCCTCATCGTCAAACACCATCTGTTTTGCCACGACAATCTCTCCTCCGGAGGGCGGGGCCGGCCCCGGTCTCCAACGACCGTTTTTGGCAGGCCCATCACGGGTTGTCGGGGAAGAATGCAATCCGCGTGCCACGCCGCCGGAGAACCAGGAATCCAGCCGAAACGGGCAAAAAAGAGCCGGCCTTCTCGGCGGTTCCCTTTCCCCAGTGCCGTTTTGGCAGGCCCTCAGCGGGCTCGGGGTGGGCCCGTGCCATCCGGCGGGTTCACCTCACGCGGGCTCGGGGCGAGCCCGTGCCAT
>CALGAS010000384.1 GCA_937959175.1 uncultured bacterium
CGCCCTGATCGGCGACGGGCTCGATCCGACGGCGGTCGACGGCGGCGACGGCGACCGCCGTCGGATCGAGCCCGTCGCCGATCAGAGCGTACCGCAGCAGGATATCCCGATCGGTGTCGGTGGTGATCGGCTCGACATGGGCGTCGAGGAACACAAACTGCACGACGTCGGCATGGCGGCTGCCAAACTTCCGGGAGCTGCGATCGTCCGGGGCCGCGGCCAGCCCGCGGTAGACGTCGCCGAAGAGGACGTCGGGGGTATCGGCCGGGAAAAAGGCGGTGTCGCCCTGCCGGCGGTGAGTCATGTCGCCCCAGCGGGGATCAGCCGGTGGGATGTGCCGCTCGCCGACGGCGAAGGTCTTGCTGAGGCCGTCGCTGACCTGGCCGGGCCTGACCTTCGAGAAGGTGAAAATCGGACCAGCCTGGCTGCCGTCGGGCGTGCCGTCTTCGGAGGAGTACATGAACCAGGCGCCGGCGTTGGCCGTGTAGTCGCCCCCGGCGGCTGCCGCGAGCACCGGCGGCCGGCGGTTGTTGTTGTCGAAGTTGCGATCGGCGGCGGGACCACGGCGGCTCGGGCAGTAGTAGCCGGCCACCGGTGACCGCATCGCCCGGGCGTTTCGGTCATCGAAGACCAGCGCGTCGGGCACCCAGGCGTCGAAGATCGCCTCCTCCTCAAGGTAGGGAAGCAGCCGGAAGGTCCAGCCGTAGGTGTCGGGGTCGCGGGTGGTGCGGCCGGTGGGAAAAACTTTCCTGGTCGATTCATAGTTCATGATCGCCAGGCCGATCTGCTTGAGATGGTTGCTGCACTGGGTTCGGCGGGCACTCTCACGGACGCTCTGGACGGCCGGCAGCAGGAGCCCGATCAGGGTGGCGATGATCGCGATCACGACCAAGAGCTCCACCAAGGTGAAAGCCGAGGCCGATCTCTCGTGTCGCACGGAAGGTCTGCAGGGGTGTTTACACATGCCTTGAGTTTACCACTGACGCATGGTTGGAAATCATCATCGAGCCATAACAAGGACAGCGTTCCTGGCTGCCGCGGCGATGGCTCACCGGCGAGCTGTTGTCTCGGTGAAGTATCGGGCTCGTAGGGGGAAGCGATACAATTACACCGGTAGTTGACCCGATCGCAGCCCGCCCCCGAGGAGTTCCGATGAATCCCTTCCGTGGCTGCATGCCGGCCCTGATGACGCCCTGCGATGCAGCCGGCACGCCCGACTTCGACGCCCTCGTCGCAACCGGCCGGGAGCTGATCGCCGCCGGCATGGCGGCGGTGGTCTACTGCGGCTCGATGGGCGACTGGCCGCTGCTCACCGACGGCCAGCGGCAGGAGGGCGTGGCCCGGCTGGTCGCCGCTGGGATTCCGGTGATCGTCGGCACAGGTGGCCAGAACCCGCGGCTGGCTGCGGCCCACGCCGCCCATGCCCGCAAAGTGGACGCAGCCGGGCTGATGGTGATTCCGCGGGTGCTCTCGCGGGCCGCTTCGCCCGCGGCCCAGCGGCAGCACTTCGCCGGGATCCTCGAGGCCGCGGGCGGCCTGCCGGCGGTGATCTACAACAGCCCGGCTTATGGATTCGAGACCAAGGCGCCGCTGTTCTTCGAACTGCGAGCCGAGTTTCCCAATCTCGTCGGCTTCAAGGAGTTTGGCGGAGCCGACTCGCTCACCGAGGCCGCCGAGCAGATCACCAGTGGTGACCCGGACCTCTCGCTGATGGTGGGCGTCGATACGCAGGTCTTTCATGGCATCGTCCGCTGCGGCGCGGTCGGCGCGATCACCGGCGTGGGCAATGCCCTTCCCGGGCCGGTGCTCCGGCTGGTCGAACTCTGCCTCGCCGCCGCCGAGGGGGACGTCGCCGCCCGCCGGCTGGCCCTCGAACTCGCCGATGCCCTGGTCGTGCTTTCGACGTACGACGAAGGGCCCGATCTCGTCCTCTATTACAAGCACCTGATGGTGCTCGAGGGTCGGCCCGAATATGCCCACCAGCTCAACCCCGCCGACAGGCTCGCCGATAGCCAGCGGGACTTCCTGGAAAGTCAGTGGCGGCAGTTCCGCAGCTGGTGGGAATCCTGGCCGGGTCGCGACGGCTGAGGCTCGCCGCGGGTCGGCCGGCCTCAGGCATCGAACCCGCCTCAGGCGTCGAAATAGAGGCAGAACTCGTAGGGATGCGGCCGCAGCCGCATCGGGGCGATTTCACGGTCCCGCTTCCACTTCAGCCAGGTCGCGATCACGTCCTCGGTGAAGACGTCGCCGCGGAGCAGGAAGTCGGCATCGCGGGAGAGGGCCTCGCAGGCCTCGGCGAGCGAGGCCGGAGCCTTGGGGACGTTGGCCAGTTCCTCGGGCGGCATGTCGTAGATGTCGCGGTCGAGCGGGTCGCCGGGGTGAAGCTTGTTTTGGATGCCGTCGATCACCGCCATCAAAAGGGCGGCAAAGGCGAGGTAGGGGTTGCAGGTCGGATCGGGGCAGCGGAACTCGACCCGCTTGGTCTTGGGGCTCGTGGAATACATCGGAATCCGGCAGGCAGCCGAGCGGTTTCGCTGCGAGTAGGCGAGGTTGACGGGGGCCTCGTAGCCCGGAACCAGCCGCTTGTAGCTGTTGGTCGTCGGGTTGGTCAGGGCGAGCAGGGCGGGGGCATGACGGAGGATGCCGCCGATGGCATGGAGGCCCGTTTCGGAGAGGCCGGCATAGCCGGTGCCGGCGAAGAGCGGCTGCCCCTCCTTCCAGAGCGAGATGTGGGTGTGCATGCCGGAGCCGTTGTCGCCGAGAATCGGCTTGGGCATAAAGGTGGCGGTCTTGCCGTGACGGCGGGCGACGTTGCGGACGATGTACTTGTAGAGGCACATCTGGTCGGCCATGCGGAGGAGTTCCTGATACCGCATGTCGATCTCGCCCTGTCCGCCACTGGCCACCTCGTGGTGCTGGGCCTCGACGTCGATCCCGCAGGCGATCATTGTCTGCATCATCTCGGTGCGGAGGTCCATCGTCTGGTCGGCCGGCGGACAGGGGAAGTAGCCCTCCTTGTGCCGAAGGGTGTAGCCGAGATTGGGACCAGCCTGGCGGCCCCGGTTCCACTCGCCCTCCGCCGAGTCGAGGTGGTAGAAGCCCTCATGCGGGTTCTGGTCGAACCGCACGTCGTCAAACACGAAGAACTCGGCCTCCGGGCCGATGAAGCAGGTGTCGGCGATGCCGGTGCTCTTGAGATAGTTGACCGCCTTGCGGGCCACGTTTCGCGGATCGCGGGAGTAATCCTCGCGGGTGATCGGATCCTGCACTTCGCAGATCATCACCAGCGTCGGCGTGGCGGCGAAAGGATCGATGAAGGTGGTGTCGGGCACCGGCACCAGGAGCATGTCGCTCTCGTTGATCGACTGCCAGCCGCGGATGCTCGAACCGTCGAAGCCGAGGCCATCCTCGAAGGTCTCCTCCTCGAGCTTGCCGACGGGAATCGTGAAATGCTGCCAGGCGCCGAAAAAATCGGCGAACCGCAGGTCGACGGCCTTCACTTCCTTTTCACGGCAGAGCGCGAGGACTTCACGCGGCTTCATCGGTGGGGGCTCCTGGGGGGCTCCCCATGATACGTCCGGGAGGGACGGTGGCAGGAACGTGAGCCGGGGGGCGGGCACGTGGGGCGGGGCGAAGGTGGTTTGGGCTCGGCTTGGAGTGAACGCTCGGCGGGAATCGGGGGCGGGTAAGCCCAACGGCCCGCAGTCCCCCCGGCTCGCGCCGGGGGGCTTTAATGTGGCGGGCGCGAGGCGAACGGCTACGGGGCGAGACGAGGCGAGCGGCTACGGGGCGGGGGTGAGGTGGGCCGTGTACCTGGTGCCGTGCTGGACGAGTTCCAGCCGGCCGGCGAGCAGGGCCCCAGCGAGATCGACGGCGTCCGGCCGAGCGGTCGGCTGGTAGCTGCCCGAGTCGACTCGCCTGGCGAAGCCGCGGCCGCCGGAGACCTCAGCCGCTTCGATGTCGAGCCAGGCGAGCCGGTGGGGGGGCAGGGGCTCCGCGGCCACGCCCTCGCCCCCGACGACGGGAACCTCGGCAAGCCGCCAGGTCTTGCAGGCTTCGGGCTCTTCGAGCAAGAGATCGAAGTGACGGCCGGTCGGATCGTCGGGATGGCCAGTGTGCTCGAGGAGGACGAACCGCGGCATCAGTAGTCGTCGTCGGCAGGCTCGCCGGCACCCTCTGCTGTCTGACCGGCGAAGGCGAGCGGCTTGGGCTTGTGGCGAACCGCCCGGCGGGCGTTCTCGTCGCGGAGCTGCTCGATCGCCGCATCGAGGCTCATCGCGCCCAGGTCGCCGTCGAGCCGATCCCGCAGGCTGACGGTGCCCGCAGCCTCGTCCCGCGGGCCGCAGACGGCCATCATCGGAATCATCTCAAGTTGCGCCGCGCGAATCTTGGCGCCGAGCTTCTCGGCGGCCAGGTCGATGCCCGCCCGCAGCCCCGCCGCCTCCAGCCGCGCCTTGACGGCTTCTGCATAGGCGGTCGACTTCTCACTGACGGGAATCACCCGCACCTGCTCCGGAGCGAGCCAGAGCGGGAAGGCCCCCGCAAAGTGCTCGATCAAGACGCCCACGAATCGTTCGAGGCTGCCCAGGGGTGCCCGGTGGATCATGACAGGGCGGTGCTTGGCGTTGTCGGCTCCGATGTATTCCAGATCGAACCGCTCCTCGCTCGGCAGGTTGTAGTCGAGTTGCACGGTGCCGAGCTGCCACTCGCGGCCGAGCGAGTCGTTGACGACGAAATCAATCTTGGGGCCGTAGAAGGCAGCCTCACCCGGCTCGGGCTCGCAGCCGGGCAGGTTCATCCGGCGGGCCACCCGCTCAATGGCCGCCTCAGCCTCGTCCCACCGTTCGGGCGGCCCGACGTACTTGTCGCTGGCAGGATCCCGGAAGCCGAGCCTGACGCGGAAGTTCTCGAAGGCCAGGCTCTCGAGGACCTTGAGGGTGAAGTCGATGCAGCCGGCGACCTCCTCCTCGACCTGCTCGGGCGTGCAGAAGATGTGGGCGTCGTCCTGCGTAAAGCCGCGGACCCGCGTCATCCCGCCGAGCTCACCCGACTGCTCGTAGCGGTAGACCGTGCCAAACTCCGCCAGCCGGATCGGCAGATCCTTGTAACTGTGGGGCCGGGCTTTATAGATCATTGTGTGATGCGGGCAGTTCATCGGCTTGAGCAGATACTGCTCGTCGTCGCTCATCACGATCGGCTTGAACTGGCTGTCGGCGTAGTAGGGGTAGTGCCCGGAAATCTTGTAGAGGTCGACCTTGCCGATGTGGGGCGTGTAGACCGGCTCATAGCCTCGCGCGGCCAGCTCGTCGCGGACGAAGCTCTCGAGGGTCGCCCGCAGCCGCGCCCCTTTCGGCATCCAGAGGACGAGCCCCGAGCCGACCAGCGGGCTGGTGGTGAAGAGATCAAGCTGCTTGCCGAGCACGCGATGGTCCCGCTTGCGGGCCTCTTCAAGTGCCGCCAGGTGGGCATCGAGATCCTCTTGGGTGAACCAGGCGGTGCCGTAGAGCCGCTGCAGTTGCGGGTTGTTGGCGTCGCCCTTCCAGAAGGCGCCGGCGATGTTCATCAGCTTGAAGGCACCGATGCACTTCGGGCTCGGCACGTGCGGCCCGCGGCAGAGATCGACGAACTCTCCCTGCCGATAGAAGGAGAGGCTGGGGTAGGCGGCCAGGCCGGTCTCGATGTGCTCGGCCTTCAGGGGCTGGTTGAGCCCGCGGACGATCTCGGCGGCCTTCTCGCGAGGCACTTCGACCCGCTCAAAGGCCTCGTCGGCCTCGATGATCCGCCGCATCTCCGCCTCGATCGCGGGGAGATCCTCATCGGTGATCGGGCGGGCGGCCCGCATGTCGTAGTAGAAACCGTGGCCGACAGTGGGGCCGAAGGCGAGCTCGACGCCCTCGAAGAGCCGCATCACGGCCCGGGCCATGACATGCGCCGCCGAGTGCCGCATCACCGGCAGGGCCCGCGGGTCGCCGGTGGGAAGCGGCTCCACGGTTGCGGTGCCCTCGGCCGGCAGGGGAGCGTCGAGGCCGACGAGCGTGCCGTCGAGCAGGGCGGCGACGGGGGCGTTTCTGCCCCTTTTTCCGCCGGCCGTGGCGGCGTCGCCGATGCAGTCGGCCACCGTCGCGGTGGCGGGAAGGTCACGGGTGGAGCCGTCTGGAAAGCGGACGGTGGGCATAGGGTGAGCAGCCGGAAAGCCAAGAAATGCCCCGCCTGATTCATGCGGGATAGTGGCAGGGTATCCGCGGCCGCGCTCGGCCCGCAAGCCGCGTTCGCTCCGGTTGGCGGCAGTCGTGCGATTCGCTTGACTGGCCGCATTTTACGCGCGACACTTGAGGTGCCGACTGTTCGGGCGATTAGCTCAGTTGGTTAGAGCACCAGCTCGACAAGCTGGGGGTCAAAGGTTCGAGTCCTTTATCGCCCACTCCTCTCGATGATTTGGTCGATCGCCTCCTTCAGCACATCGACGATTGCCTGGAGGGCCTTGCGTTGCTCCTTCACGCCGCCCCCAACTGCTCCTCCTTGGCGCTCAAGAGCCGGGAGCGGGCCCGGATTACGAGGGGAAACTCGGTGAACCGCGCGGTGAAGGTCCGCTTGCTTCGGTTACGCCGTAGCGAGCGGACAGCGGCGATCCATTAGCCGGGCTACCCTGATGAAAGAAACTGGTCCCATTCACAGGGCCAGGTCAGACAGCCGGGTGTCGTCGCGGTCGCAGCCGTCGAAACCCGACGAGCCCAAGCATTCCCACCACACCTGCTCCGAGTGCGAAGGGCTCCGGCACTGCCGATACACTAATGGACCGGTTGACCACGCTCTCGTACGCCCAGTCGTTCAAAGTGACCGAGCGGGTGGCTCCGTCGAGCGTGAATTGCATCCATCCGTAGTTGAAGTCCACGCCACTGCCAAATCCGAAACCGACGAAACCCGTGCCGGAGGAGGGAAAGTTGCCTT
>CALGAS010000385.1 GCA_937959175.1 uncultured bacterium
GCCGTGAGCGTCTCGTGGGCGGCGATTTTCTCCCGCTTGACCCAGGCGTCGGCGGCGCTGCCCCCCCAGGCGTTGTCGATCAGGCCGACCGGCACGCCGAGGGTCTGATGCAGCTGCCGGCCGAAGAAGTAGCCAACGGCCGAGAAGTCACCGACGGTCGCCGGCGAGCAAACGGTCCATGCTCCTTTGAAGTTCCACTGCGGGTCCTGGGTGCCGACCTGGGGCACCGAGATCAGCCGGATCTCGGGGTCGTTGGCCGCCGCCTTCTCGAGGTTCGGATCGTTGGCCTGGTTGACCGCCCACTGCATGTTCGACTGGCCCGAGCAGATCCAGACCTCGCCGACCAGGACATCGTTGAAGGTGATCTCGTTGTTGCCCGTTACGGTCAGCGTGTGCGGGCCGCCGTATTCGGTGAGCGGCTCGAGCCGCACCTCCCAGTTTCCCGCGTCGTCGGCCTTTGTCGTCTGCGACTGGCCGGCGATCGAGACGGTCACGTCCTCGCCCGGCTCGGCCCGGCCCCAGATCCGATTGGCCAGGCCCTGCTGGAGGACCATGTGGTCACCGAACATGTTGTTGAGCGAGACATCGGCCCGAGCGGCGGAAAAGCTGCTCAGGCATGCCAGAAGCAGGGCGGTAAGGGCAGTACTGAGACGCATCATGGCGGCAACACTCCGGAGGGCTGGCAGGTGGGCTGGGCCGGGTGAACCGGTTGGCAGCGAACAGCCCCGATCCCCGTCGGCGAGAACTATGGAGAATACCGTCGGGCCGTTCTTCCGCAAGAAAATGCCTTCCCCTCAGAAAACGGCCCGCGGCGGTACGGTATCCGGCGGCGGGTTTTTTGGAGCGGCCGCCTGGCCGGGTTAAGGTGACACCGGTGAGATACCTGCCCACCAGGTCGCGGAGAGAGGACGATGCGGGAGCCGATTGTGACGCCTGACGATGAGGCCGCGGAGACGCCGCCGGCGGCCAAGACCAGCTCGGCCTCGGCGGTGGCTGTGCCGCTGTTGGCCTTGGGGCTGCTGGGTGTGGCCGTCTGGCTGGGCTCGATGCCACCGCCGCAGCCGGAGCCTCCGGCCCGGCCGGGAGCCGTGGAACCGGCTGTGCAGCCAACCGTCGACCCGCTGCCCTCGTGGCGAGCGGGAGAAACCAAGCGGGCGATCCTCGAGTTCGTGGAGGCAGTCGGCACGACGGGGGGGCCTCTGTTTGTGCCTGAGGAGGAGCGGATCGCGGTCTTCGACCACGACGGGACCCTCGCCTGCGAGGAGCCGAACATCAATGCCCTGTTTCTGATCGAACGGGTTCGTCGCCTGGTCGAACAACAGCCCGACCTGGCTTCCGAAGAGCCATTTGCCACGCTGCTGACCGGTGATCTGGAGTTTGCCCGGCGGCTGGGCCGGAGGCTGCTGACCGAACTGGCCGCAGCCGCGAGCGAGGGCCGTCCGGTGGACGACCTCGAGGATGACGTGAGGGCCTTTCTGGCGACAGCCCGCCACCCGATCTACGACACTCCGCTGCGGGATGTCGCCTTTCAGCCGATGCAGGAGTTGCTGGCGTTGCTCCGGAGGCAGGGCTTCACCATCTGGCTCTGCTCGGGAAGCAGCGTGCACTTTCTCAGGCCGGTGGCGACCGAGTGGTACGGCATCGATCCATCCCGGGTCATCGGCTCACGGCTGCGGATGACGCTTCAGGAGGAGGAGAGCGGCACTGACACGGCGGCAGGCTCGGAGTTGGTCGTGCTGCCGGAACTCGAGCAGTTCAATGACGGGCCGGAGAAGCCGGTCAGCATCGCCGCCCGGATCGGCCGGCGGCCGATTTTTGCAGCCGGCAACGTCGGTGGAGGCGACCTGGAGATGCTGCGGTGGTCACAGCAGGGTGAGCGGCCCAGCTTCCAGCTGCTGGTGTTGCATGACGACGCCGATCGCGAGTTCGCCTCTGATGCAGAAGCCGACGCGGTGATCGCCTTGGCCGAGCGTTCCGGCTGGCACGTGGCCAGCATGGCAGCCGATTGGGAGCGTGTCTTCGCCAGGCAGCTCGGCAAGCTGGCCTCGGATCCGAGTTCGGAGCCTGACGGCGAGACACCCGCTGCAGCGTCAGCCGATCAGGCGGCCGATGAGGCGGCCGATGCAGTTTTGCAGGAAGACGATCCTGAGGAAGACGCTGCGGCCGTCACGGGCCCGCCCGCTGCCGCCGCCCCGCCGGAATCTAGGCCCGATTCATGATGTAGTCCCGCATCTGCACCAACTCAGTTGCGCAGACAGCGAAGCGATGGGCGTTGACATCGCCGATTGAGACCAGCCCCACCAGTGTGTCGGCGGCATCGACGATCGGAACGTGTCGCACCCGCCGCCGCCGCATCAGATCGGCGACCTCTTCGAGCGAGGCCTGGGGCGGGCAGCAGAACACATCGCCGGTCATCACCTCGCCGACGGTGGTCGTGTCGGGGGAACGGCCCTCGGCGACGATCCGCCGGAGCACGTCCCGTTCGGTGAAGATGCCGACCAAGCGGCCGTCGCATGTCACCAGGAGCGAGCCGATCCCGTGATCGTTCATCAGGCGGGTCGCCTGCCGCACGGTGGTTTCCGGACGCGTTGCAATCAGTGTCCGCCGCGTGCCGGACAGAATTTCGTTGATGGTGACCATGATGTTATTGCCCTCCCAGGATGTCGCCGGGCGGCAGGACGCCAACCGTTCACTGCCACACCAGACCCTCCAGCCCCATACAGAACTCTAATCGTGTTCCAGTGGTGCAAGCAAATCCGGGCAAGACCGCCACATTTTTCGGGTAGGCAGGCCATTTCGACCATCGCACTGTGCGCGATGCGACAGTTTGGAATCGCCGTTGAGAGACACCACTCAAAGGAACCGGAATCCCTCTGAAGAGTGGTTTTTTGAAAATCGTAGATTTTCCGTCACCTGAGGCTTGCAAGCCGTTTTACTCAACGTAACCTATCTATCTTAACAGGCGGTCGAGCAGTTCGGCCGTCGCAAGAGATCGGGTCTCTTCGACCGGCCGGCGTTCGGGCGCGTTCGAGACAAACCTGCTCGATGATCCTGGTTCCTGTTTTTTCCTTGTGGAGGTTCGCGTGATTCGCAAAGTTCTTTCTTGCGTCATGCCGGCTGTCGCCGTCTTCGCCATGTGCACGAGCACCTGGGCTGACTGTGGCAACTGTGGTGGCGGCTGTGAGGGTGGCTGTGAGGGCACCGTCAGCAGCGAGTGTGGTGGTTGTGGTGAGACTGCTGGCTGTGGCACCAAGACGGTGTACCAGAAGCAGATGGTGACCGAGATGAAGACGGTCACCTGCACGGAGTACAAGACCGAAACCCGCGAGCGGACCTACACGGTCAACAAGCGGGTTCCGCGAACCGAAGAGCGGACGCGGACGGTCACGGTTTGTGTTCCCGAGACGAAGACGAAGACCGTCAACTACACGGTCAACCGGAACGTCACGGAGACCAAGACCGCCGAGTACACGGTTCAGGTTCCCTACACCGAAGAGGTCGAGCAGACCTACACGGTGATGGTGCCGGTGAAGGAGGAGAAGACCGCGACCTACACCGTGATGGTGCCGGTCAAGGAAGAGAAGACCTCCACCTACACCGTCAAGGTTCCCTACACCGAAGAGGTCGAGCAGACCTACACGGTGATGGTGCCCTACACCGAGGAGATGACCGGCACGCGGACCGTCCAGAAGCGGGTCCCGGTCACCACCATGAAGACGGTGCAGGTCCGTGGCGGCCACTGGGCCACCGAGATGGTTGAGGTTGGTGGCGGCACCGACGCCTGCGGCTGCCCCTGCCCGCCGAAGCAGTGCTGCAAGCGGGTCTGGGTTCCGACCTGCGAGACGAAGGAAGTGCCCTGCACGACCTACCAGTGCGTCACCGAGGAAGTCCCCTACTCCTACACCGTCACCAAGTGCCGGAAGGAAGAGCGGACCCGCACGGTGAAGGTCACGAAGTGCCGTGAAGAGGAGCGGACCCGCACCTACCACGTCACCAAGTGCGTGCCGGAGGAGCGGACCCGCACCTACCACGTCACCAAGTGCGTGCCGGAGCAGAAGACCCGGACCGTCAAGGTCACCAAGTACCGCGACGAGGAGCGGACCCGCACCTACCACGTCACGAAGTGCGTGCCGGAGGAGCGGACCCGCACCTACCACGTGACCAAGTGCGTGCCGGAGCAGAAGACCCGCACGGTCAAGGTGCAGAAGTGCAAGACCGAGACTCGCACCCGCGAGTACCAGGTCACCAAGTGCGTGCCGGAGACGATGACCAAGGAAGTTTCCTACACGGTCATGGTTCCGCAGCAGAAGGAAGAGAAGTACACGGTCACCGTGTACGACTGCGTGCCGGAGACCAAGACGTCGACCTACACGGTCCGCGTTCCGGTCCAGGTCACCAAGGAAGTCCCCGTCACCAAGTGTGTCACGGTTGCCGTTGAGGTGCCCTGTGATCCCTGCGGTGACGCCGGCGCCTGCGGTGGCTGTGGCGACGCCTGCGGCTGCGAGTCGGCCCCGGCCTGCAACTCCTGCGGTGGCCGTCGTCGCGGCTGCCGTCGCTGCCGCTGATGCGGCGACGCTTCCTGAAGTGTTGTCAACACGCGGGGGGCCGGGATCATCCCGGCCCCCCGCGGCTTTTTATGCGGGGTGCCGATACGGAATCCGGGGTCGCGTGAGATGAGCGATACCCAAGGGCTCGGCTTCTTGTGGGGGAAGCCCCATGGGTCGATTGGTCGTGACAGCGGATTGGGCGGGTTGGCGGTGAACGGTTGCTCGGGCTTCCGGGGGCGTCTCTCGCCCAACGGCCCGCAGTCCCCCCGGCTCGCGCCGGGGGGCTTCTCTGGAAAAGGGGACTGGCTCCGAGCGAAGCGAGGTGCCTGTACCCTTTTCCAACCTCGACGACGCAAAATCTCCCGGATTCGAGCATGTCGCCGCCCGGCCCCGGCGGGCATCGGAAGTGTGCCGGCCCGCCGTCCCCCCGGCTCGCGCCGGAGGCTTCTCTCGGAGGGGTCGGGTCGGGATGGCATCGGGCGGCCGATTGTGGTGCAATACATGCCCGATTTCCCGCCAGGAGGCGACCCGCCATGACGGCAGCCAGCCCGGGCACCATGCCCCAGCCGACCGACTCAGCCAGTCTTTCAGAGGAAGAAGTCGCCTGGATCAGCGAGGTCCGACGGACGATTCGCGACGCGGATACCGACTTTTTCGCTGTTTCGCCGGTCCGCTACTGGATCGACTTCCTCGTCAGCCTGGTGGCGGCCTACCTGGCAGCCGCGGTCTACCTGTCATATCCGTTCGGATCCTGGCAGCAGTTGGTCGCCTTCCCGATCGCGGCCTTTTGGCTCTACCGGATGGGTTCGCTGATCCACGAGGTCTGCCATCTCGGGGCGCACGAGATGGCGGCCTTCAAGGTCGCCTGGAACCTCCTCGGCGGCGTCATGACGCTCACGCCGAGCCCGTTCTTCACCCGGCACCACCGCGACCACCACAGCCGGCGGTTCTACGGCACGCCGGAGGATCCCGAGTATGTCGCCAATGTCATGGAGGGGGGCAACGCTGCCAGCATCGTCGGCTACACGCTCCACGTGCTGGCCTTTCCGGTGCTTGTCTTCCTGCGGTTTTTGCTCGTGCCGCTGACCTTCATCCATCCGGCGGTTCGGGAATGGACGCTCCGCAAGGCATCCGCCCTGACGCTCAACCGCCGCTATGAGCGGAAGCTGACCCCGGCCGACCGGCGGGCGATCCTGGCGGTCGAGATCCCCTGCTTTGTGCGGGCGGCCCTGATTCCCGGGCTGATCCTGGCCGGGCTCAATCCCTGGACCCGGATTCCTCTTCTCTACGCCCTGGCGGTGGCAACGGTCATGCTCAATCAGATGCGGCAGCTGGCCGACCACCACTTCGAGGGCGACGGCAGCCGGGTCGACATGGAGTCCCACATCCTCGACTCCTGCAACTTCACGAGCAACGACCCGCTGACGCTGCTCTTCTTTCCCTTCTCGATCCGCTATCACGCCCTCCACCATCTGTTTCCCTCGATGCCCTACCACAACCTCAAGAAGGCCCACGAGCACCTGGCGGCGACCCTGCCGGCCGATTCGCCGTACCATCTGCTCGACCGGCCCGGCTGGTGGAGCGTCGCCCGGCGGACGCTCCTGGGTTCGGCATGAGTTCGGATTGCCGAGAAGAGGCACCTGCCGACAGCGGCGGCAGGCCTGGCGAGGGCCCGAGCGGTGGCGGCAGCCGCGGCCAGACGGTAGGCTCCAAGACAGCGGGCGCCGCGGCAGCGGCCATTTTCCTCGTTCTCTGAATCCCGGAAGTCTCGATGGACCAATTCCGCAGAATCCAGACCGGCAAGAAGGGCGACATCTTCATGGTGCTCTTCAAAGACAAAAAGATCCTCGACGACACCATGCTCGACGAGATCCGAACGGAACTCGCTCAGCTGCTCGGCAAAGCCTCCGGCCCGGATGTGCTGCTCGACTTTTCGCAGGTGGAGTTCATGTCGAGTGCCATGCTCGGCCTGCTCGGCCAGTTGCACCGCAAGATTTCGAGCGGCCAGGGCCGGCTCAAGATGTGCGGAATCCGCCCGGAGATCTTCCAGGTCTTCAAGCTGACCAATCTCGACAAGCTCTTCAGCATCCACAAGGATGCCCCTACGGCCCTGGCCACCTTCACCTAAGCCGGGGAGGCAGGCGTGGCGACAGCTCCAGGGACCGCGGCCGCCGGGCCGACCGCCGGCGTCGATGTCTTGATCGCCGAAGACAGCCGGATGCAGGCGAAGATCCTGCAGAAGCGGCTGACCGAGGCGGGCCACACCGTCCGCTGGGCCGAAAACGGCCAGCTTGCCCTCGAGATGGCCCGGGAGCGGCGGCCCGAGATCATCATCTCCGACATCGAGATGCCGGTGGCGACCGGCTACGAGTTCTGCAAGGCGGTCAAGACCGACCCCGCCCTGCGGACGGTGCCCTTCATCCTGCTGTCGACCCTCTCCGATCCGATCGACATCATCCGCGGCCTCGACGCCGGGGCCGACAACTACGTCACCAAGCCCTACGAGCCCGACTACCTACTGGGCCGGATGCAGGCCCTCCTGGCAACGCCGCTGGCGGAGAGCGAGGAGGCCGCGGCCGCCACGCTCGAAGTCTCGCTGGCAGGACAGACGTTTCAGGTCAAGGCGGGCCGGCAGCAGGTGCTCAACCTGCTTGTCTCGACTTTTGAAAACGCCGTCAGCAAGAACCAGGAACTGGTCGTGGCTAATCAGGAGTTGTCGGTCGCCCGCGACAGCCTCCAGAAGACCAATGAGGAGCTAACGAGCCTCAACGCGGAGATTTCCCGGATCAACGCCCAGATGGTTCGCGACCTGACCGCCGCCGCCAAGGTGCAGCGGTCGCTGCTGCCGGCGGACGATGTCTCCCTGCCAGGCCTCGAGATCGCCTGGCGGTACGTCCCCTGCCACTCGCTGGCCGGCGACTTCCTCAACATCTTCCAACTCGACGAGGAGCGGGTCGGGCTGTTCGTGGTCGACGTCAGCGGCCACGGCGTGCCCTCCTCGCTGATGGCGGTCACGGTCGGCCGCTTCCTGACGCCCAAGGTCTCCGACTCCTCGATCCTCGTTCGCCAGGGAGCCGACGGGAAGGTGGTGGTCGCCACGCCGGCCGAGGTCGCCACCCAGCTCAACCACCTCTTTCAGGCCGACGAGTTTTCCGGGCTCTACTTCACGATGCTCTACGGCGTGCTCCATGTGCCCAGTGGCCGGCTGGTCTACGCGGCGGGAGGCCACCCGGCGCTCGTGCGGATTCCGGCGGCCGGCGGAGCCCCGGAGTTCCATGGTGCGGAGGGCTTTCCGATCGCCTTCGTGCCCGAGGTCGAGTATGGCCAGCAGACGCTGCAGCTCGAGCCAGGCGACCGGATCTACCTCTATTCAGACGGTGTGCCCGAGGCGATGGACAAAGACCAGGAAGCCTACGGCGATGAGAAGATGGCTGCCTGCCTCGACGCTGGCCGGGGAGGCCCGCTGGCCGGCAGCGTGGGGAGCCTGCTCGAGGCGGTCGAGGCCTGGTGCCAGCCGAAGGGCCCGCTCGACGACGTCACGATCCTCGGCGTCGAGTGGAAGCCATGAGCCGCGGGCGGCTGGTCGTCGGCTGCCTGCTCCTGCTGGGCTGGGCCGGTCAGCCGTTCCAGGCGGCCGAGCCTGCCCGGCCCAACGTGATCGTGATCCTGGCTGACGACCTCGGCATCGGTGACATCCGGGCGACCAAACCCGCCGCGAAGATTCCCACCCCGGCCTGCGACCGGCTGGCCCGCGAGGGGCTCACCTTTCTCGACGCCCACACCACCAGCGCCGTCTGCACACCGACCCGCTACGGCCTGCTGACCGGCCGCTACAACTGGCGAAGCCGGCTGGCCCGGGGCGTGCTCAATGGCACGAGCCCGCCGCTGATCCCGCCGGAGCGGCCCACGCTCGCCCACCTCCTCAAGGCCGCCGGCTACCAGACGGCGATGATCGGCAAGTGGCACCTCGGCTGGAACTGGACCCGCGACGAAGCCGGCGAGATCGACTTCGCCGCTCCCGTCACCGGCGGCCCCGACGCCAACGGCTTCGATGACTTTTTCGCCTTCTCGGCCTCGCTCGACATGCCCCCCTACGTCTGGGTCGAGAACGGCCGGCCCACCGCCGTGCCCGACCGCCGCGAGGGAGTCACCAGAGAGGAGGATCGCTACGGCTGGTACCGGAAGGGCCTGATCGCGGCCGACTTTCAGATTCCGGAGATTCTTCCGGAGATCGCCCGCCGGGCCGTCGCCCACATCCGGCAACAGGCCGCCACGGCGGAGCCCTTCTTTCTCTACCTGCCGCTGCCGGCCCCCCACACCCCGATCGTGCCCCAGCCGCCCTTCCGGGGCCAGAGCGGCATCAACCCCTACGCCGACTTCGTGATCCAGGTCGATCATCACATCGGCGAGATTCTCGATGCGATCGACGAGGCGGGGATCGCCGAGGAGACGCTTGTAGTCGTCACCAGCGACAACGGCTGCTCACCCGAGGCCAACTTCGAACTGCTCGCCGAGCACGGCCATGATCCAAGCGGCGGCTTCCGCGGCCACAAGGCCGACATCTTCGAAGGGGGCCACCGCGTCACGCTGCTGGCCCGCTGGCCCACGGTGATCGCCCCCGGCCGCACGACCGCCGCCGTGGCCTGCCTGACCGACCTCTACCCCACCCTGGCAGCCATCACCGGCGAGCCGGCCGCCGCCGACCAAGCCGGGGGCGAGGACGGCTGGAGCCTGCTGCCGGTTTTCGAGGGAGCTGACGCGACGGGCCGGGAGACGCTCGTCAGCCACTCCGTCGACGGCTCGTTCGCGATCCGCCGCGGCCGCTGGAAGCTCTGCCTCTGCGGCGGCAGCGGCGGCTGGAGCCCGCCCAAGGAGGCCCAGGCCAGGCGGCAGGGCCTGCCGCCGGTCCAGCTCTACGACCTCGAGGCCGATCCGGCCGAGACCACGAACCTCGAGGCCGAGCATCCCGAGATCGTCGCCGATCTCACTGCCCGCCTGGCCGAAGAGGTCCGCCGCGGCCGTTCCACCCCCGGCCCCGACCTGGCCAACGACCGGGAGGTCTCCTTCCTGCCGGCAGGCTTCGAGCAGCCTGCAGAGCCGTCGGCCGCTCCCTGACGGCGAGGGCCGCCAGGCCGCGGCACCGGGCACGGCGTGCGGGCCGCCGCCCTAGCCGGCTTTCGAGGATGCGATGCCGGCGAGTTCGGAGGCCGAAAGCTCGGCGATCGATGCGACCACGAGGTCGGGACGGTAGGCGAAGGCGGCGAGATCCTCCCGGTTCGTTCCCCCGGAAAGGACGAGAATCGTGCGGTAGCCAAGCTGGACGCCGCCGAGGATGTCGGTCTCCAT
>CALGAS010000386.1 GCA_937959175.1 uncultured bacterium
GCGAAGGTGACCGGCTGTGAACGTGGTCGATTCGTCCGGGTGGCTGGAATACTTCACCGGGGGCCGCCGCGCTCGCACGTTCGAGCCGGTTCTCGAGGATCTCGAGTCCCTCATCGTGCCCGTCGTCTCGGTCTACGAGGTGTTCAAGGTGCTCCTCCGCGAGGCCGGCGAGGAGGCAGCGATCCAGGGAGCGGCGGCCATGCAGCGCGGTCGCATCATCGATCTCACAGTGCAGCAAGCCCTCGACGCCGCCGCCCTGAGTTTGTGGCACTCGCTGCCCATGGCTGACAGCCTCATCCTTGCAGCGGCCCGAGAGCATGCCGCCACGGTCTGGACGCTCGACGACGACTTCAGCGGCTTCCCCGATGTGCGGTACTTCGCCACGAAGTAACCGCCTCGGAGTGCCGTCAACTCGGGGCTTTCTCAGGTCGCCGAAAGAATCCATGCATGTCGTGGGCCAAAGCGGATGGCAGGCCGCGAGGCTGCGTCGAGCGGATGGCGTGGCAGGGTGCGACCCGGAGGGAGGAATGCCGGTCGGTCCC
Organism: uncultured bacterium; assembly: GCA_937959175.1. GTDB lineage: Bacteria > Planctomycetota > Planctomycetia > Pirellulales > UBA1268 > QWPN01. The sequence continues at coordinate 543 of CALGAS010000386.1, forward strand.
GATCAGGTCCGCCTCCTCCCCGGCCCGCTGTCAGCCGGCGTATCGCTTCGCCATTTCGGCGAGGGTCACGATCGGCACCTTGCCGGCGTTGCCCGCCTGACCAAACTGCACCATCCGCTCGGCACAGACCTTCTTCATCGCCTCGCGGGCCGGCTTGAGGTAGTCGCGGGGGTCGAACTTGGCGGGCGTCTCGAAGAGCACCTTGCGGATCGCGCCGGTGATCGCCATCCGGCAGTCGGTATCGACGTTGATCTTGCGGACGCCGTGCTTGATCCCCTTCTGGATCTCCTCGACCGGCACGCCCCAGGTCTGGGGCATCTCGCCGCCGTACTTGTTGATGATGTCCTGCAGTTCCTGGGGCACACTCGAGGAGCCGTGCATCACGAGGTGGCAGTTGGGGAGCTTGGCGTGGATCTCCTCGATCCGCTTCATCGCCAGGACGTCGCCGTCGGGCTTGCGGGTGAACTTGTAGGCCCCGTGGCTCGTGCCGATCGCCACCGCCAGGGCATCGACACCGGTGGCCGCAACGAAGCGGGCCGCCTCGTCGGGGTCGGTGAGGAGCTGGTCGTGGGAGAGTTTGCCGACGGCTCCGTGGCCGTCTTCCGCCTCGCCTTCGCCGCTCTCGAGCGAGCCGAGGCAGCCGAGCTCGCCCTCGACCGAGACGCCCTGCTTGTGGGCCGAGTCGACCACTTCCTTCGTGACCTTCACGTTGTAGTCGAAGTCGGCGGGCGACTTGCCGTCTTCCTTGAGCGAGCCGTCCATCATCACGCTGGTGAAGCCGTTGTCGATCGCGCTTTGGCAGGTGGCCGGCGAGTTGCCGTGGTCCTGGTGCATCGCGACCGGGATCGCCGGGTAGAGCTCGGCGGCAGCGAGCATCAGGTGGCGGAGGTAGGCGTCCTGCGAGTAGCTGCGGGCGCCGCGGGAGGCCTGGATGATCACCGGCGAGTCGGTCTCCTTGGCCGCCTCCATGATCGCCTGGATCTGCTCCATGTTGTTGACGTTGAAGGCGGCCAGGCCGTAGTCGTGCTCCGCGGCGTGGTCGAGGAGGATGCGCATGGGGACGAGCGGCATGGCGGAAGACTCCAGGGAGAAACGGGTGGGCGTGACGGGCGGGGCCGGCAGGGACTACCGGCGCCGCGACGACCGCGGCGGCGAAGAGCATACGGCAAAATCGACAGTGCTAGAATCCCTCGGCCTCTGTGGCCGGAATCCCTTCCCGTACCGCCCGCCGGCGGCCCCGCCTGCCGGCCCGCCCGAGATGGACCTTCGCCCCGTCACCGATCCGCTCCGCAGCCTGCTCTACGTGGCCGGCGGCTGGACCTGCCTCGGCCTGGCGGTGCTCGGCGCGGTACTCCCGGTGCTGCCGACGACGCCGTTTGTGCTTCTGGCGAGCTGGTGCTTCTACCGGGGCTCGCCCCGGATCCACGCCTGGCTGCACCGCTCGCGGTGGTTCGGCCCCACCCTCGACGACTGGCACCACTACCACGGGATTCGCCGCAGCCTCAAGCATCGGGCGATCCTGATGGTGCTGGCGGTGGTGATCACCACGCTCTTCTTCAACGCCCTCCCCTGGTATCTCCAGTACCTGACGATCGCCCTGGTCAGCTATGGCCTGTACACGATCTGGACGGTGCCGACCTTGCCCGACGACGCCCCCCGGGCTCCGCGGACGATTCCCGAGTAGCTCAGCCCTGCCGCGGCCGGCTGATCACCGCGACGACCGCGAGGATCACCAGGCCGGTGAGGTCGGTGATCGAGAATCCCGTTCCGGCGATCCCCAGCCGATCGGGCACCAAGGCGAGCGCCGCGGCGACGAAGCAGGCCACCCGCCCCGGCCAGGCGAGCGGCCCGGCCAGAAACCCCGTCAGGCCTGCCGCCAGGGCCACGATGCCGGCCACCGCCGCGGCCACCGCCGTGACGACCGCGATCGCCGCAGGCGGCCCCCCGTCGGGCCCCATCAGGAGCAGGGCCGGTCGATAGACAAACATGAACGGCAGCGTGAAGCCTGCCAGGGCGAACCGGAAAGCCGCCAGGCTGGCGGGCATCACCCGGGCCCCGGCGATCGAGGCGGTCGCGTAGGCGGCCAGGGCGACCGGCGGCGTGACCATCGCCATCATCCCGAAGTAGAAGATGAACAGATGGGCCGCGAGGATCGGCACGCCGAGGGCCGGCTCGGTGAAGACCGGGCCGATGATCGTCGCCAGCAGCAGATAGGAGACGGCGCTTGGCAGGCCCATCCCGAGGACCAGCGAGCAGCCCATGATCGCGATCAGGGCCAGCAGCAGGCTGTCGCCGGCCAGCGGGATGATCGCCGCCGGCACGCCGGTGCCGATCCCCGTCCGCGAGACCAGGCCGATCACGATCCCGACGCAGGCCGCCGCGGCCACCAGCGGCACGCCCCCGGCGGCGGTGGCCCGCATCGCCGCCAGGATCCGGTCCCTCCAGGTGCTGCTGACGAGGCCGACCAGGAGCGTGGCCGCCAGCGAGACGATCGCCGCCTCGCCCCAGGTCGCCACCGGCGGCACGAGCCAGCGGAAGGCGACCGCCAGGCCGGCCCAGGTGGCGGCGGCAGCCAGCCGGGAACTCGCTGCCGCCGTGGCTGGGTTGACGAGCATCACCCCGACCACCACCGCGAGCGCGAGACTCACCGCCCGGAAGGGTGAGAAGCCGGCGAACAGCAGGGTCATCAGGGTGCCGAGGGCCGCCACAAAGGCGAGGCCGGCCAGGCTGACGATGGCCGCCGGCCGGTCGGCGGCGGCGGTTTCACGGGGCTGGGCGTCGCCGGCAGGCTGCTCACGATCCTGCCCGGCCGGCGGATGACCGCTATCGAGCCGGCGAGCGTAGAAGTGGACGACGAGAAAGAGCGAGAGGTAGTAGAGCAACGCCGGGATGATCGCCGCCCGGACGATCTCGAGAAACCGGACCGGCGGGTCGCGGTCGATGATCTCGAGCATCATGTAGGCCCCCGCCCCCATCACCGGCGGCACGAGCGCTCCGCCCGAGGATGCGGCCGCCTCGATGCCCGCCGCCACGCTGGGCGGGAAGCCGATGCCCCGCATCAGCGGAATCGTGAAGCTGCCGGTGGTGACGGCATTGGCCACCGCGCTGCCGGAGAGCGAGCCGGTCAGGCCGCTGGCGAGGACGGCGACCTTGGCGGGCCCGCCCGCCCGCCGGCCGAAGAGCTGCTCGGCGAGGGCGATCACCCAGCCGGTGGCCCCGGCTGCCTGGAGGGCGACTCCAAAGAGCACGAACAGGAAGACGTAGCGAAACATCACCGCCAGGGCCGTGCCGAAAACGCCCTCGCTCCGCAGCCAGCTCTGGCCGACGATCGCCGGCCAGTCCTGGCCGCGATGGGGAAAGAGCCAGTCGGGCAGGCCGCGGGCCACACTCTGGTGGGCGTAAAGCAGAAACAGGATCGCCAGGGCCGGCAGCGACCAGCCGACGCTGCGGCGGGCCGCCTCGAGGACGACGAGGATCCCGACGCTGCCGACCGCCACGTCGAGCGGCGTGTAGGCGGCCGCCCGCTGGCCGAGCGAGCCCGATTCGACGACGAGGTAGCCGCAGCAGACCGCCGCGGCGACCGCCAGGGCCGCGTCGCCGACCTGGCGGAGCCGCCCGCCCCCGCCCGGGCTGCCGACGAAGCAGAGCACCAGGCCGAGCCCCGCGAAGACCGCCAGCTCCGCCAGCGGCGGCAGCAGCGGGACGTTGGCCTCGACGAGCACAAACAGGGCAAGCGCCGTCGCCAGGCTGGCCGTCAGCAGCCGGCGGCCGGCCGCAACCGCGGCGGGTTCACCATCCGGCTGCCCGGCCGAGATGCCCGCCGACCTGCCTGGATCATCCTGCCCCGGCTCCCCGGCCATCGCTCAGTCGTCCGGCCAGAGGCCAGCCTCGCGGTAAAAGCGAATCGCCCCGGGATGAAAGGGGGTGCCGGTGTTGCGGGGCGCGTTCTGCTCGGTGATCGCCCGGGCCGCCCGATGCCGCTCGGCAATCCGGGCCCGGTTCTCCCAGACGAGCTTGGCGAAGTCGTGGACGAGCTGTTCGTCAGCCGCGGCGGCGGTGATCAGGTGGGCCGAGCCGACGTTGAGCCCCTCGTAGTCGTCCTCGATGCCGGCGTAGGTGCCGCCGGGAATCGTGGCCGGCTCGAAGAAGGCGTAGTCGGCGATCAGCTTTTCCCGGGCCGACTCGTCGTAGGGAACGAGCCTGACCGGCCGGGCCTGGGCGATCTGGGCCAGGGCGGGGTTGGGCACGCCGCCGCCGATCATCGCGGCGTCGACCGCCCCGTCGCCGAGCAGGTCGACCGCCGCCTGCTGGCTGCCGTAGCGGGGCTCGAGATCGGCAAGCGTGAGGCCGTGGGCCTCGAGGATCGGCCGCACGAAATACTCGAAGCCCGCCCCCTCGGGACCGAGGTAGACCCGCCGGCCCGCCAGGTCGGCGACCGACTCGATCGGCGAGTCGGCCGGCACGACGAACATCGCCACGTTGGGAAAGAGCGTCATCACACTCTGCACGTCATGGGCCTCCTCCCAGCCCCCCTCACCGCGGACGGCGAAGTAGGTAATCGAGGAGTTGGCCATCGCGAACTGCAGCTTCCCCTGGGAGAGCAGGCGGATGTTTTCCATCGAGCCGCCGGTCGACTCCGCCGCCACCCGCCAGTCGCGATCGCCCTGGCCGTCGTTGACCACCTCGCAGATCGCGCTGCCGACGGTGTAGAAGGCGCCGCCGATCGGGGCCGTGCCGACGTTGATGAACTCCCGATCGCCGCCGCCGCAGCCGGCGAGCACCAGCGTCAGGCAACCGGCACAAGCGACGAGTCGCGGGATCATTGGGCGGGCCTCCGGAGCGAGCGACCGAGGGCACGCTGAAACGAGGCGTGCCGGGCGGGCTTCACAGCCTACCCGGCACGCATTCGCGGCGGAAATGTGCTTGTCAGCGACCTGCCGCCGACGCTGATGGCGGAGCCGGGCTCAGGGACCAATCGACGGGGGCCGCTTGGCGAGGAAGTCGCGGGGGCCGCGGGTCGTGTAGTAGGGATAGGCCACCGCGCCCGAGGGCGGGCCGGCCGGCGTGATCGCCCCGTAGTCGGAGGCCTGGAGCATCGCCTTCTCCTCGGGCGAGAGGTGATGCTTCGCCAGCCCGCCGTAGCGGCCGTTGTGGGGAACCTTGCAGACGCCGCCCGGGCAGTCCTGGCAGCCTCCCGTCTGGCAGCGGCCGTCGGGGCAGCCCGGCTCGCAGTCCTGGCAGGGCACCTCGCAGTCGCGGCAGCCCCCGTGGCCGCCGTGGCCGCGGGCATAAGGGCCGTCGGCATTGAGCAGGAAGAGGCGATCGATGATCGAGCAGCCGCTGCTCGAGGCAGTGATGGCCGCGGCGACGAGCAGGCCGAGGATTCGGAGGCTGGCAGGCGAGCGATGCATGGGAGGGCTCCCGCTGGGCGGACTGTCGCGGCCGATGGCGAACCACCTCGGCGGACGCGTCCGCAGTCACCGGTCGTATCGGTCGTGCCGCCGGAGCCGGTTGAGGAAACCCTGCCGTTGGCAAGCTGGGCAAGCCCGCCGGCTCGGGGTGGGTCGCTGGGCGAGCGGGGTCGCTTGGCGAGTGGGGACCGGGGCCGGCGGGGACATTCCGCAGGCTCGGGGTGGGCCCGTATTCCGTGTGTCCTCGGGTTGGAAAAGGGTACAGGCACCTCGCTTCGCTC
>CALGAS010000387.1 GCA_937959175.1 uncultured bacterium
TTCGCATACGGGCCTGTCACCCTCTGTGGACGACCTTTCCAGATCGTTCTGCTAGCCAATTGTTTGGTAACTCCGGTGGAGGGCCCTACAACCCCGAGGTGGAAACCACCTCGGTTTGGGCTGTTTCCCGTTCGCTCGCCGCTACTGAGGAAATCGATTTTTCTTTCTGTTCCTGCGGTTACTGAGATGTTTCAGTTCGCCGCGTTGGCCACCACCGCCTATGGATTCAGCGGTGGTCAGTTCGGGAATCCCGGGATCATCACCTGTTTGACGGTTCCCCCGGGCTTATCGCAGCCTTCCGCGCCCTTCAAAGCCTCCTGATGCCAAGACATCCCCCATGCGCCCTTTGTAGCTTGACCACCCGAATCGAATGCTCGCCGACAATGCCAAATGACATCGCCACGTGGCCCTCGAATCGCGTGCGCTACCCCGGATTTCGGTTCAGGCGGGCCTGGTCGCCCAGACTCTGCCTGCCACACCCGGGATCAACGATATTTTCTCGCTCTTCGCCTTGGGAGAACGCTTCCGGGACGCGTCGAAACGCATCCCTTCGGCATTCTTTCAAGATGCCAATTACCACGTCCAGATTTTCAATGATCGGAAGCGGACCGATGCAGCAGAGCCGTCGGCCTCGCGTTCGCTCGTCCGGCATGCCAACCCAAAATGGGCGGGCCAGCCGCGACAGGCGAGACCCGGAAGAGTAGCCGGTCTCGCCGAGGCCGTCAAGCGGCTGGCAAAACCCTGCTTTCCAAGCCGGGGTATAACCATACGTATGGATTTGCCAATGGTTCGCCCCCGCCGTTCCCTGCTTCGACCCGGCGTGCCTTGGACCGCCGTTCAGGGGCTGTCTTACGCGGCCTGCGGATTGGTTTTAGGCCTGGTTTTTGCGGCAGCTCGAGCCCAGCCCCCCGGTCCGGTCCCCGTCGTCGCCGGCCGGGTGACCACGATGCAACTGGCGGCGGGCCAGCCGTTCGTGGGGACGGTCCTGCCGGCCCGCACCAGCGACGTGGGCAGTGCCGTGGCCGGACGCGTGGTCGAATATCCGATCGTCGACGGGCAGCACGTGGCCGATGATGAGCCGATCACGCAGCTGCTCACGGGCCTCCTCGAGATCGAACGTCGCGGGGCCGCAGCCGAGCTCGAACGCCGCCGCCAAGAACTCGGCGAACTCCAGGCCGGCTCACGGCCCGAGGAGATCGCCCAGGCCCGTGCGATCGTGGCCGGCTTCGAGGCCCGGCTGGCCTACGCGAAAAGCCGGCTGAACCGCCTGGCCCGCCTGGCGGAGCGGGGCACGAGCACCGTCGACGAGTTGCAGGACGCCCAGACGGAGCTCCAGGCGATCGAGGCCCAGCTTGCCGGCAGCCAGGCGGCCCTCGCCCTCGCTGAGGCCGGGCCCCGCCAAGAGGAAATCGCCCAGGCCGCTGCGGCCGTCGCCGTCCAGGAGGCGGAGGTCGAGCGGATCGACGACCAGCTCGCCAAGCACACGATTCGGGCCCCCTTTGCCGGCTGGGTGGTCGAGCGATTCGCCGAAAAGGGCCAGTGGCTCTCGCAGGGCAGCCTCGTCGCCCGGATCGCCGAACTTGACCGGGTCAAGATCGTCGCCGAGGTACCCGAGATGTCGGTGCGGTTTCTCAGCCCCGCCGCGGAGGTCAGGCTCGAGTTCGACGCGGCACCAGACCAGACCTGGGTCGGCCACGTCGCCCGCGTCGTCCCCCAGGCCGACGTCCTCAGCCGCAGCTTCCCCGTCGAGGTGCTCCTCGACAACCGCGTCGCCAACGGCGAGCCGGTGCTCAAGGGCGGGATGCTCGCCCGGGCCTGGCTGCCGGTCGGCAAAACCGGCTCGGCGACCGTGGTGCCCAAGGACGCGGTCGTCCTCGGCGGCCTTCGCCCGCTCGTCTATTTGATTGAAACTGCTGAGGCCGACGCCACCACCGGGACCGTCCGGCCGGTCGACGTCGCGCTCGGCGTGGCCGTCGAGGGCCACGTCGAAATCCGTGGCGGCCTCGAGCCCGGGCAGTCTGTCGTCACCCGGGGCAACGAACGGCTCCGCCCAGGTATGAAAGTCTCCTTCCAGCCGGCCCCATGAACCTGATCGCCACCAGCGTCGCGAATCCGGTCAAGGCGGCTGTCGGGGTCTTGCTCGTCGCCCTGTTCGGCACGCTCGCGCTCTTCACGATGCCGGTGCAACTGACGCCGGAGGTGCAGATCCCCACGATCACCGTCGAGTCGCGGTGGCTGGGGGCGAGCCCTAAGGAGGTCGAGCAGGAACTCGTCCAGCCGCTCGAGGAGCAGCTCCGCAGCGTCGAGGGGCTCGTCAAGCTCTCCAGCGAGTCGAGCGATTCCTCCGGCTCGATCGAGATGGAGTTTGCCGTCGGCACCGACATGTCGCAGGCGCTCGTCAAGGTGAACACCCGGATCCAGCAGGTCCGCGACTGGCCGATCGACGCCGACCGGCCGGTGATCAAGACCGCTGGCTCCAACGACCGGCCGGTCGCCTGGCTGATCCTCGGCCAGGCCCCGCCGGAACTGGCCGCCCTCGAGGAGGCGAAGGCCGACCACCCCGACCTGGCGGCGGCCCTGGAGCGGGTCGCCTCGGCCCGCTCGGCCGACTTGGGGCTCTATCGGCTCCGGCAGCTCGTTGCCGAGTATCCCGACCTCGCCGACCTCGTGCCGCCGGTCGTCGACGTCGAGGCTGTCAAGCGGCTCGCCGAAAACGAGATCGAGACCCGCCTCGAGCGGGTCGATGGCGTCTCGGGGGCCGACCTCGTCGGAGGCCGTGAGGACGAGCTGCAGGTGGTTGTCGACCCCCAGCAGCTGGCCGCCCGCCGGCTGACGATCGACGACCTGCGGGCCGCCCTGGCCAACCAAAACCAGGACACCTCCGGCGGCGACGTCTGGGAGGGGAAGCGACGGTACGTCGTGCGGACGCTCGGCCAGTTCCGCTCGCCCGAGCAGGTCGAGGGGGTGATCATCACGCGGCGGGACGGTAAGCCGGTCTACGTCCGCGACGTGGCGACGGTGCAGCTGGGCACGAAGAAGCCCCAGGGCGTGGTCCGGCGGTTCGGCTCGAAGAACATCGCGATTCGGATCACCCGGGAGACCGGGGCGAACGTGCTCGACCTGATGGCCGACCTCCGCGACGTCGTCGCCGACATCGACGCGAGCCTCCGGCCGCGAGGCCTGACGCTGAACCTCGTCTACGACGAGACGACCTACATCGATTCGGCGATCGGGCTGGTCCGTGACAACATCCTGGTGGGCGGGGCGCTGACGATCGCGACCCTGCTCTTGTTCCTGCGGAATCTCCGCAGCACCCTGATCGTGGCGGTGGCGATCCCGATCAGCGTCGTCGGCACCTTCCTGGTGCTCGCCCTCTTCGGCCGCACGCTCAACGTGATCAGCCTGGCCGGGATGGCCTTCGCCGTCGGGATGCTCGTCGACAACGCCGTGGTCGTCTTGGAGAGCATCTACACCCGCTGGACTGGCGGCGAGGACGCCAAGACGGCGGCGGTCCGCGGGGCGAGCGAGGTCTGGGGCGCCGTCCTCGCCAGCACGCTGACGACCGTGGCGGTCTTTCTGCCGGTGATCTTTGTCCGCGAGGAGGCGGGCCAGCTCTTCGGCGACATCGCTCTGGCGATCAGCGCGGCGGTGCTCCTCTCGCTGGTCGTCTCGGTGCTCGTCGTGCCGGTGGCGGCCTCCTGGCTGCTGGGAGGCAGCCGGCGGCCGCGGGCCGGGGCTGCCAGCGACCCGGCGGCCCGTCTGGGGGCGGCCTTCACCGTCGGGGTGGTCGGCCTCGATCAGTTCCTGCTCGGCAGCCGGCTGCGGCAGACGGTCGCGGCCGGGGCGATCGTGGCGGCGGCGGCGGTGGCCACCTGGCTCTTTCTTCCGAAGGTCGAATATCTGCCGGAGGGCAACCGCAACCTCGTGTTTGGCATCCTCCTGCCGCCGCCGGGCTACAACCTCGACGAGCTGCTCCGGATGGGCGACATCGTCGAGGAGCGGCTCGTCCCCTACTGGGACGTCGATCCGGGCAGCCCCGAGGCGGCCGCCCTCGATGCCCCGATTCTCGGCGACATGTTCTTCGTGGCCCGGGGCAAGAGCGTGTTCCTCGGGCTGCGGGCCCTCGACCCGCTCGAGGCCTCCAAGCTCGTGCCGCTGGTGCAGAAGGTGGCCGCCGGCCTGCCCGGCACCTTCGCCGTGGCCAAGCAGTCGAGCCTCTTCGAGCGGGGCATCGGCTCGGGCCGCTCGATCGACGTCGAGATCACCGGCCCCGAGCTCGAGACGCTCGTCCAGCTCGGCGGCCGGGTGATGGGGATGCTCGCCGAGGCGACCCCCGGCAGCCAGAACCTCCCCAAGCCCTCCCTCGACCTCTCCAGCCCCGAGGTCCAGTTGGAGCCCCGCTTCGAGCAGGCGGCCGACATGCGGCTCGACACCCGCCAGCTCGGCTACATGGTCGACTGCCTCGTCGACGGCGGCTACGCCACCGACTATTTCCTCGGCAGCGACCGGATCGACCTGGTAATCAAGGGAGACGAGCGGTTCGTGCAGCGGACGCAGGACCTCCGCTCGCTGCCGGTCATCACTCCCGGCGGTCAGCTCGTGCCGCTCGAGGCGGTCGCCGAGGTCCGGCAGTTCTCCAGCGGGCCCGAGCAGATCCTCCACCGCGAGCGGGAGCGGGCGATCACGGTGCAGGTCTCGCCGCCGCCCAAGATGCCGCTCGAGGAGGCCCAAGAGCGAATCCAGACGATGGTGATCGACCCGCTCGTCGCCAGCGGGGCCCTCGCGGGCGGCTACCGGATCGAGATGGGGGGCACGGCCGACAAACTGCGGGCCACCTGGGACGCCCTCTGGTTCAACCTTGTAATCGCGGGGCTGATCACCTACCTGCTGATGGCCGCCCTCTTCGAGTCGTGGTTCTATCCGGCGGTGATCATCGCCGCGGTTCCGCTGGGCAGCATCGGGGGCCTCTTGGGCCTGGCGGCCCTCAACGCGATCGGCGGGCCGTTCGGGATCTTCCAATCGCTCGACGTGCTGACGATGCTTGGCTTCGTGATCCTGATCGGTACGGTCGTCAACAACCCGATCTTGATCGTCGACCGCTCGCTGCGGCTGGTCCGCGACGAGGGGGAGGAGCCGGTTGCCGCGATCCTCGACGCGGTCCGCAGCCGGATCCGGCCGATCTTCATGACGACCTTCACGACCGTGCTCGGCCTGTTGCCGCTGGTGATCTTTCCTGGGGCCGGCAGCGAGCTCTATCGGGGCCTGGGGAGCGTCTTGCTCGGCGGCCTGCTCGTCTCGACGGTGGTCACGCTCGTGCTCGTGCCGCTGCTGCTGGCCCTCTGTCTGCGGAAGCCACCGGCCGTCGCCGAGGGGGCCTGGGAAGACGACTCCAGCCAGCCAGCTATGCTGCGGGGATCTCGGTCGGCCCCGTCGGGTTCCGATCGGCCAGTCACCGCCGTGCCCTGACAACCGACCACCGGCCAGCAACCTGGTCCAGCCATGAAAATCACCGGCTTTCGGTTCGCCCGTTTGCGGCTGCCGCTCACGATGCCCTTCAAATCGCCCCTCCGGACGGTGGAGGCGATCGAAGACGTCGTCGTGATGATCGATACCGATGACGGGCATGTCGGCTACGGCAGCGGGGCACCTACGCCCCACATCACCGGAAACACCGGGGGTGGCATTCTGGCCGCAATGCGGGATCACATCGCCCCCGCTCTCATCGGGCTCGATATCGAGGATCTGAACCTCGTGATGTCGCGGGTCCGCGGGGCCGTCCGCCGCAACGTCACCGCCAAAGCGGCCGTCGAGTGTGCGGTCTACGATCTCTTCGGGCAGCGGTACGGGGCGGCGGTCTATCGCCTCCTCGGGGGCGGGGAGCCCGCCCTGACGACCTCGCTGACAATCAGCGTCGATTACATCGACAAGATGGTGGCCGACGCCGTCGAGGCCGTCGACCGCGGCTTCGACGCCGTCAAGATCGTGGTCGGTAAGGATCCTGGCGTCGACATGGAGCGGGTCAAAGCGGTCCACGCCGCCCTCTCCGGGCGGGCCGTGCTCCGGCTCGATGCGGGGTTTGGCTGGACGCCCAAGGAGACCGTCCGAGTCGTTCGCGAGCTCGAGGATGCCGGGGTGCGGCTCGATACGCTCGAGCATCCGACGCAGAGCCGGGACCTCGCCGCCCTTCGGTTCGTGGCCGAACGTGTCGAGGTGCCCGTGGTGGCCGGCATCGGCGACGGTGGCGTGCCGGCGGCCCTCGAGTTCATCCGGCACCGGGCGGCTGACCTGATCGCCCTGAGCCTGCTGGAAGTCGGCGGGATCACCACCGCGATGCGGATCTGCGACCTGGCCGCCGAGCAGGGCGTGGGATGCATGCTCGGCTGCGTTTTGGAGGGGCCGATCAGCGTCGCCGCCGCGGCCCACCTGGGCGTGGCCCGCAGCGACGTCATTACCCGCGTCGACCTCGACGCCCCCTTTCTCGCCCGGTCTCATCCGGTGCAGAGCAATGTATGCTTTGCCAATGCCGAGATCACGATCAGCGACGCTCCGGGGCTCGGGATCGACGCGATCGCCGATCTGGAGCCGATCGCGGAATGAAAAACCCCGCCGCCTGCCGAGAGTCCCAGGATTGTCCCCCCGATCTGCGATGAGGTAGCTGATGTCCGCTCTTGCTCACCTCCAGGCAGAACGCAGCCGGATGTCCGCCACGGATCGGAAGATCGCGGACTTCATCCTCGACAATGCCCCGCTTCTGCGGGACTACTCCTCGCAGCAGCTCGCCGATGTCGTCAAGGTGAGCCAGTCGAGCGTCGTCAAGTTTGCCCAGCGGCTCGGCTTCGACGGCTATCCCGACCTGAAGCTATCGGTCAACGAGGCGGTCACCCGGGCGGCGGCCGAAAGCGAGGCCTCCGCCGGAGGCGGCCACGCGCCGGCAGCCGACGCCGAGGCGACTGGTGCCGAGGCGCTCTGGTCGGCCAAGGCGGCCGCCGAGCTGAGCACCCGGCAGCGAAACGACGCCGACATGCTCGACACGATCGCCGTCTGGCTGGCCGGGGCGGGCCGCGTGTACCTCGCCGGCAGCGGAGTCGACGGGGATGCGGCCGGAATCTTCGCCGATCGCCTGGGGCTCCTCGGCTGCCGATGCACTACCTGTCGGCAGCCTGGCAAGATTCTCGGCAAGCTCGCGTCTGCCACGGAGAACGACGTGCTGGTCGTGATCGACGGCGGCCTGACGGGGCGGGAGTGGCTGCCCGCCTGTCGTGAGATCCGCAGCCGCGGCGGCCGGCTCGTCACGATCACCTGGGGCCGGCGGCGGTGGCTGGCCGGCATGGCCGACGGGCCGCTGGTGGTCGTGGCCCACGCCCCGGAGCCGCACGTCGAGGAACTGGCCTACGAAGCTGCGATGCGGCACCTGCTCGACAGTCTGTTTCTGCGGGTCTTCACCCTCCGCCCCAAGGCCGCGGAAACCTTCGCGGTCCATCGCCGCCGGCCCCGGGACGCGGCCGCGGCCGCCTCGCGACAACGACTCTGAGCGGAATCCGGACGATCGGGCGAGCCGGTATCTGCCGGGGCCGCCGCCGGGAGGTAGTCGGCCAGCCGGGGCCGCCGCATCGCCAGCCAGTAGGCGGCGGAAAGTCCCGGCCAGAGGGTCGTGTTGCGGCCGTCCGGATTCACGTACCAACTTCGGCAGGGCAGCTGCCAGGGAGAGCCGCCCGGTTTGTCCTGCCAGACGGTTCGGCGGAAGCGTTTGGCGAGCTGCTCGTTCCAGGCTCGCTGGACTTCCGGGCGGACCTCGACCGCGTCGAGCCGGCCCCGCTCGAGCCAGGAGAGACACTGCCGGATGTATCGGACCTGCGCCTCGATCATGAACACAATCGAGTTGTGGCCGAGGCCGGAGTTGGGCCCCATCAGGAAGAAGAGGTTGGGATAGCCGCTCACGGCCACGCCTCGGTCGGCCTCCGGGCCGGCGGCCCAGTCGTCGGCCAGCCGGCGGCCGGTCCGCCCGCGGATCGTCATCCCGGCCGTCGCGTTGAAGGTCTCGAAGCCGATCGCCAGGATCAGCACGTCGCAGGGCCGCTCGCTGTTGCCGGCCAAGACGATCGAGTGCGGCCGGACCTCACTGATCTTGTGGGTGACGAGGTCGACGTTGTC
>CALGAS010000388.1 GCA_937959175.1 uncultured bacterium
TTCGCTTCGCCAGCAACGCCGGCTCGATTGGCACGGGCCCACCCCTCGCGAACCCGCATTTCCTACGCGGCCGGTCAAAAACCCGGATTGACGCACCCCCTCGCAAGAAGTATCTCTCCTCCCCCTGTGGCTGGTCGGCGACCAGCCAGCTGAACTGCCTGCGAGGATTTCATGGTCCGCCTGCTGCCCCGTATGTTCGCCGCCCCGCGAGTGCGGCTGTTCTCCCCGGCCACCGGCGATGTCTCCGGGCTGCGGAGCCGCCAGTCGCGCCGTGGCCGGCTGCTGTTCGTCTCCGGTGAGCCCGACACGCCGGGCCATTCCTACCGTGTGGCCCGCTACGCCGAGGTCGCACGGGCTGCCGGGTTTGAGGCGGAGATTCTCCGTGCCGATCGATTGCCTTCAAAGCGAGGGCGGCATCGCCGACGGTTGCTGGGAGGCCGCCCAGCCGCTGCTGACCTGGTCATCATCTGGCGGGCCGCCTGGTCGGAGACGCTCGCAAGGGCGATGAAGGACTGGCGGCGGAGTGGGGCCCGGCTCGCGTTCGATATCGACGACTACATGTTCGATCCGGAGCTCGCCCGGATCGAGGTGATCGACGGAATCCGCTCACAGGCCTGCAGCGAGGAGGCGGTGGCCGAGTTCTACGGCCGGATCAATCGCACCTTCCTCGAATGCGATGCCGGGATCGCCCCCACCGAGACGCTGGCCCGGGCGATGCGGCGGTGGGGAAAGCCCGCCTTCGTGCTGCCCAACGGCTTCGATGCGGCGACCTACGCTGCCAGCCGGCGGGCGGTGGCGGCCCACCGCTGCAGGAAACCCGATGGCCTGATCCGGATCGGCTATGCCGCCGGCTCCAAGACTCATCAGCGGGACTTCGCCGTCGCAGCTCCCGCGATCGCCCGCCTGCTGCGGGAGCGTCCTGAATGCCGGCTGGTGCTCTTCCGGGTCGGGCGGAGCGGGCCCCTGCTCGTCGATCTCGGTGAGTATCCCGAGTTTGCCGGACTCGAGGATCGAATCGAATGGCGGCCCCTGCGGCCCCTCGATGAGCTTCCCGAGGAACTGGCCCGCTGTGACATCAGCCTTGCGCCGCTCGAGACGGCCAACGCCTTCTGCGAGGCCAAGAGCGAGCTGAAGTTCTTCGAGTCGGCGCTGGTCGAGGTCTGTACGGTCGCCTCACCGACCATCCCCTTCGCCGCCGCGATCGCCGATGGCCAGACCGGCCTGCTGGCTGCCGACACCGACGCCTGGTACGCAGCCCTGCGGGGCCTTGTCGACGATCCAGACCGCCGCCAGGCGATGGGCAAGGCCGCGTTCCACTCGGTGCTCTGGCGATTCGGTCCGGAGGGACGCCAGCAGGCCGCTTCCTCGGTGTATGACCGGCTCCTCGCCTGCCCGTCCGGCCGGGCGCGGGAGTTCGCCCAGGCCCAGAGCCTGGCAGGACACGTCCGTCGGCTCCCGGAAATCCCCGACTCGAAGGTATTGTTTCGACACGACTCGGGGGGCCTTCCCGCGGTGGCGGTGGTGGTGCCTTGCTACAACTATGCCCGCTACGTGGTCGAAGCCCTCGACAGTGTGGCGGCCCAGAGCGAGCCGGCGCTCGAGCTCGTTGTCGTCGACGACCGCTCCACCGACAACTCCGCAGCGGTCGTGGGCCGCTGGCTCCAGCGGCACGCCGGCCGGTTTGTGCGGGCGACGCTGCTGCAAAACCACCGCAACAGCGGCCTGAGCCTGACCCGCAACGCCGGCTTTGCCGCCGCCGAAGCGCCGCTCATCTTTCCACTCGACGCCGACAACATCCTCCATCCCGGCTGCCTCCGCCAGCTGCGAGCCGGGCTGATCGCCAGCGGCGCTGCCGCCGCCCATCCGACCCTGCATCGGTTCGGGGGCGACAGCCGGCAACTGCCGGCCCTGCCCTGGGATCCCGAGCAACTTCGGCAGGGCAACTACATCGACGCGATGGCCCTGATCCGCAAGAGCAGCTGGAGCCATGTCGGCGGGTACGAGCCGATGCCGCTGGGCTGGGAGGACTACGACCTCTGGTGCCTGTTCGTCGAGGCGGGCCTCTGGAGCGTGGCGGTGCCCGACGCGATCGCCCGCTACCGGGTGCACGGCCGTTCGATGCTGCACGCGATCACCGACCAGCCAGCCAACCGCAGGGCCCTGATCGACTGCCTTCACCGCCGCCACGGCTGGCTCGACATTCCGCTTCCGGATGCGCAGCCCTCGCGGTGCCCCGCGACCACCGCCTTCAAAAGGATCTCCTGATGGACGTTTCGCCCCCCCGGCCCCGTGATGCCGCCCGCCTGGAAGAGGTTCTGCCGCTGCTTCGCTGCCCGGAAACCGGCCAGCCGCTGGTCGGTTCATCGCCGCGGGAGCTTACCACTGCCGATCGGAGCCGCCGGTGGCCGGTGATCAAGGGCCGGCCCTGTTTGTTTCCCGGGCTCGGCGAGCCGGTCGATCACGGTGATCACCTCTCGCATCCCCTCTGCCCCGAGGCCTGGGCAGTGATCGATCAGGCGGACGGTCCGGTGCTCAATCTCTCGGCCGGCGGCTCACGGCACTGGCATCCCAAGGTGGTCGAGGTCGAGACGGGACTCTTCCGCAACACCGATCTGGTGGCCGACGTCCATCGACTGCCCTTCGCCGACGGCAGTTTCGCCGCGGTCTTGGCCCTCAATGCCTTCGAGCACTACCGCGATCCCTTTCGGGCGGCCCGCGAGATCGCCCGCGTGCTCCGGCCCGGGGGACGGCTCTTCATCCAGACCGCCTTCCTGCAGCCGCTTCACGAGCCCCCCTGGCACTTCTACAACGCCACTCGGTACGGCGTGCTGGAATGGTTCAGCGACTTCCGTACCGAGCGGCTCGAAGTCTCGGAAAACTTCAACCCGGTTCACACCGTCTCCTGGATCGCCGCCGAGGTGGCCCGGATGGTCTCGGCCCACCTGCCCGCCGGCGACGTCGATCGCCTGCTCGAGACCCCGCTGCGGGAATACGCCCGGCTCTGGAGCGATGGCAGCCGGCAGGAGAGCCCGGTCTGGCAGGCCTTCTTCCAGGTTCCCGTTGATGCCCAGGAGCCGTTGGCCGCCGGCTTTCAATATCTCGGGCGGCGTCGTTCGCTCCCCTCAGGTCGAGGCCCTGAAGCCGGCCCGCTTGGTCCATGACACCTCCGCCTGCCGGTCCATCGGCCAGTTCCCGCATTGACCATGCCGGCGGCTCCCGGCCTGGGCTCGTCTCGATCGTCGTGCCAGCCCGGCTGGCGGCGGCCGAAATCGGTGCGGCCCTCGACGCCATCGGCAGGCAGTCCTACCGGTCGTGGGAACTGATCGTCGTCGAGGACGGCTCGGCCGACGGCACCGACCGAGTCGTGGCCGAGTTTGCCCGCCGGTGTTCCGACCATCGGATTCGCTTCGTCAGGCACCCTCAAAGCCTCGGGCCGGCGGCGGCTCGCAACACGGCATTCACCGAAGCTCGGGGAGCGTTTATCGCGCTGCTCGACGCCGACGACCAGTGGCTGCCCGATCATCTGGAAGCGTCTCTGCAGCGGCTCGAATACGAGTCTGCCGACATCGTCTACTCCTCGACGGTGATGGTCGATCATCAAAGTGGCCTTCCCTTGGGCATCTGGGGGCCGACTGCCGAAGACCTGGCCCGTTTTCCCACGACGCTCCTGACACGGAACTTCATCGTGCCGTCGGCCACCGTCTTCCGGCGGCAGGTGCTGGACCTGGTGGGCGGCTGGCCCAGCGAACTCCGCTGGGCGGAGGACGCCTGCTACTGGCTGGCCTGCGTGAAGGCGGGCGTCGCCTTTGCACACCTGCCGGGCGTGCATTGCCTCTACACCAAGAATCGTCCCGCCGCGGCCACGCAGCAGGTGGCGGCCACGGCCACGTCGTTCGCCGGGGTGGTCGCATCTTTCCTGGCGGACAATCCGCTCGGGATGACCGCCACCGAGGTGCGATCGATGGCCGCTGCGATTTACCGGACCGCCGCGGTCATGCATCACAAGGGCCGCCACACCGGTGACCCCTCGGCCGACCCGCTGGCCGCCTGCCGGCTGGCGGCCCGGGCCTGGCGGCTGAGCCCCCTCAGCCGCCGGCATGCCAGGCTTCTCGTGCAAACGGCCGCTGCAGCTGTGCTGGCCGCCTGCAGGAGCAGCCGCCGGGCCGCCTGATCGTCGGCCGACCTTCAGCGGGCCAGTCGCTTGACGATGCCCGAGAGTCCCTCAGTCGTGAGGATCTCCCAGGCCCGCCCGGTGAGCCGGCTGCGAAACGAGGCGTCGGTGGCGGCCCGGGCGAGTGCCTGCCGCAGTCCTTGGGCCACCGAGGCGGAGCCGACGCCGCCGCGAAAGCCGGGCGAGAGGCCGCCGGTGATCTGGGCGAGAGCGGCAGCTGCCGTCTGCTCGTCGAAGAGGGCGGGATACTCGATCCGGCCCTGACTCTCCCACCACTCGGGAAAGCCGCCGGCAGCAAAGGGATCGGGAAAGGCCCGCTGGAGGTCGAGCCGCTCGCGGTAGACCAGCCGGGCGGCCGCCGGCACCCGCTGCCCGTCGGCGAATCTCCCGAACGCCCAGGGCACGGCAGCCAGCGGATCACGGCCCAGTTCGGTGATCGTGGCGGAATACCAGTCGATCAGGCTCCGCACGACCGGCTGGTCGGCAGCGTGTTTCCAGGCCATCTCGTGGTGGGCGCCCGAATCGAAGCCGGTGAAGTGATAGAAGCCCAGCGGCTGGTCATCGACGAAGACCTCGTCGGGGGCGGTGCCGGTCACCCGCCGGGTCGAGACGTTCCACGAGGCGACGTTCAGCCGGCTCGAACGGAGGATACAGGTGCCGGGGAAGAAGGCGGGCACCAGGTCGATCCACCGCTGGTCGGTGAACAGGCCGTGAGGAATAGCATCGCGGCAGAAGTGGTAGCAGCGGTCGGCCCACCAGGCGGCAAACCGCCGGCCGGTGTCGGTGGGGCTGACAGCCAGAAACCCGAGGTTGTAGGTGCCGTGCTTGAGGGCGGCGATCTCGTTGTCCATCACTCCCTCGAGGCTCGCCTCGGGCAGCGTCAGATGGGGCGTGAGGGAGACGCTGGCCGCGGCCAGGGCCGCCTCGACCTCCTCGAGCGGCGAGAAGACGACCGTGTCGGGGTCGAGGTAGACGACGCCTCCGCAGTCGTCCCGCTCCAAGAGCCGGCAGAGCAGGAAGGGCTTGATCGCCGTGGCCAGCTCGACAATCTCGTGGCAGAAGGTCCAGCCCCGGTGGTCTGGAATACCGAGCTCCGCCAGCGGATGAATCTCGTCGAAGTCCTCGCCGGCCAGGTCGATCTCCGGGGGCGGCGCATCACAGAGGGCCAGATGAATCCGCCAGGCCGGGTGATGGCGGCGGATCGAGGCGACGAGGGCCCGGACCTTCGGCACATAGTTGCAGGCGGCGCTGGTGAAAACGTGAATCATCTTGCCGGTGGTGGCGGGCGCGTCTCGGTTCATCCGCAGGACTCCGCAGGGGGGCTGGACAGCTCGGCAGCAAAGCCTGCGATCTCGGCGAGAAGTCCTGGTCCATCGGCCCGGGACGCGACGCGGCCGAGCGGATACGAACGGGCCAGATCCGCCGGTGCCCCGACGTCGAGTGTGACCAGGGGGAGGCCCATCGAGATGATCTCGTGGGCGACAAAGGAAAACGTTTCCGGGCAGATCGAGGGGAGCAGGGCCAGCTGGACACCATGCTGCTCAACCAACTCGGGCAGTGAACCCGACTCGTAGGGGCCGGTTTCATGGACGACCTCCGGCGGGCAGGCGGCTTCGACCTGCCCGATGATGACAAGCCTCGCCGGGGCCTTGGTCTCGGCGATCGTGAGGGCCAGTGCAGCAACCACGTCCGCCCCCTTGTGATGGGAGATCGCCCCGATCACCCCGATCACGACCGGCTCGCCCGGGGCAGGAGGCCTGCTTCGCACGCGACGCAGCGGGCTGACCTGATGGGGCCTGACGCACACCCGGTCCGCGATCGTCGGGTAGGCCCGGGCCAGCAGTCGCCGCGACGATTCTGAAAAGCAGCAGATCTCGTCAGCCCGGGCAAGCAGCCGGCCCCAGGCCGATCGCCAATGATCGATCGAGCGGCAGCCAGCCAGGCTGACAAAGCCATCCTCATGAGCCGGGAGGCAGGTTCGGCAGCGATCGACCTCGGGTACGCCGCAGAAGCGGCCCGCGTCGTCGAGCAGGAAGGCCGAGGGGCAGACCGTGAAGTAGTCGTGGAGCACGACTTCAAGGCGGCGGCCTTCGGCCAGGCCGAGCAGAAACCCGCAGAGCTCCAGCGGTCGGGGAAAGGAGACCCCGCAGTTGTAGATCACCCGCTCCAGCCGCCCCCCGTCCAGAGCCACAGCGAGATCGCCAAGCTGGTCGAGTTTCAGGCCGACGGCCTTCCGGCCGGCTTGGTGGACCTCGGCCTGCAGCGAGAGCGAGGAGACGATAAAGGTCAAGAGGACGACGGTGCGGCCCTGGCCGGTCAGTTCTGTGATCCGGCGATCGCGCGAGGCATTGGCTCCGCCTCCCATGCAGTGATCGGCGATCAGGGCAAGCCGCTGGCCGGCCACCGCCGCGGTGAACTCCGAGTCGCGGATCGTACGGGCATCCGCCCGGCCGCGGCGACGCAGCTCTCGAAATCTGCTGAGCGCCGCCCGCAGCCGACCCAGACGCAAGTGGGCCCAGCCGCGACGGGCCAGGTACCGCCAGCCGACACCGGCCGGCCGCCGGGGTGCATCGATCGCCGGGAGTTCGAGCGGAACCCGCTCGTGGTGGCCGTCGGCCAGCTGAAACTCGAGGGCCGCCGCTCGCGGGGGACCCTCCGGCCAGCCGGCCAGGAGCATGAAGCCAGCGTTGGCGGCATGCGGGTTGTCGGGAAATGCCGCGGCCACATCCTCGCGGGGCCGATCGACGGAGATGGCCACGACCGCCTCGGCTGCGTCAGCGAACTCCAGCCGCAGCCGAGCCGACTCGATCCGGGCAGCACGCGGCACCGCCCAGCCAAAGCCGAACAGGGCGTCGGGGCTTGCGACGAGATGATCGAGCTGGCAGAGCAGGGCCTCACTCATGCTGAAGCCTCCCCGGCCTGCTCGAGCCCGGCGGTGAAGACCTCCACCTGGCGGGCGAGCGTCTCGATTTCGGCGAGCCTGCGGCGGGCCAGGTCTTCCGTGGCGGCCAGGGCCGCGGCGGTCTCCCGCAGTTGGCGATCGAGTGCCTCGCAGCTGGCCAGTCGGTGATGGGCGAGCTGCTCGATCGCGGGGATCGCAGCCGAGAGGCGGCCGACGTCCGCCGTCCGCTCGGCGACGACCGCCTCGGCCGCGGCCAGAGCTTTGGTCAGCCCGGCGATTTCGGCGTTCCCGGCCTCCACGAACCGCTCGGCTGCGGCCAGGGCCGAGTCGAGCCGGCCGATCTCGGTGAGCCGCGATTCGGCGAGGCCGCTGGCTTCTCCCAAGGCCGCATCGAGTCGAGAAATCTCGGTGAGCCGCGATTCGGCCAGGTCCGTGGCCTCGGCGAGGGCGGCGTCTCGCTGGCTGAGGCTCTCGAGTCGCTCGGTCGCCAACTGCTGGGCGTCGGCAAGTGCCGCGGTGAGCCGCTGCGTCTGGGCCGTTCGCTCGGCAACGATGTCCTCAGCGCTGACGAGCGCGTCGGCCAGCGTTGCTGCTTCGGTCCTGCCGGCGGCCAGCAATCGCTCGGCTTCGGCGAGGGCCGCATCGAGCCGGCCGATTTCAGCAAGCCTCGATTCGGCGAGGCCGCTGGCTTCTCCCAAGGCCGCATCGAGTCGAGAAATCTCGGTGAGCCGCGATTCGGCCAGGTCCGTGGCCTCGGCGAGGGCGGCGTCTCGCAACTCGAATTCCTCGAGCCTTCCGGTGGCCAGTCGCTGAGCGTCGGCAAGGGCCTGCGTAACGTAGCTGATTTCAGTCGTTTGCTTGGCGACGATGGTCTCGGCCTTGGCAAGGGCATCGGTAAGCGTGACGATTTCAGTCCTGCTAGCCGCCAGCAGTCGCTCGGCTTCGGCCAGGGCCGCATCAAGCCTACCGATTTCCGTGAGCCTCGATTCGGCGAGGTCGGTCGCTTCGTTGAGTGCCGCATCGAGCCGGCCGATCTCGGTCAGCCTCGAGTCTGCGAGTGACGCAGCCTCGCCAA
>CALGAS010000389.1 GCA_937959175.1 uncultured bacterium
CGGGCATCCCGCGCTTGAGATTGATCCCGGGAGCGAAATGCTGATGGATGCAGAATCGGGCCGGATAGAGCCCGGTCATCGCGGCCGCACGACTCGGCGAGCAGACCGGATTGAGCACGTTGAACTGCTTGAAGTCGATGCCCTCGCGGGCCAGCCGGTCGATGTTCGGTGTCTGGAGCCACGGGTGACCGTGGCACGACAAATCGCCCCAGCCCCAGTCATCGGCGAAGATGAAGACGATGTTGGGCTTCACCGGGTCGGGTGCCACCGCAGCGAGACAGAGGCTGCTGAACAGCCCGATCGACAGGAGCAGCCAAACGACGTGCAGGCACCGAGCTTTCATGGTGATTCCGCCGGGACGAGGGCCGCCGATGCAGATGGCCAACCGGCCGCGGGCGACGGTGCGGCAGCCACGGAGTCTTTCAATCATTTCGCCACCAGGTTAATAATAACACAACGCTTGCTCCCGGATTGGAGAAATGCCTGCATGTCAACATTTCCCCTGGCCATCGGCCTGCCGCTGCAACTGGCCGACTTCATCAAGGTCGTGCAGATCGCGGTGCTTACAGCCTGGCTTGGATTCACCGGGATGACCGCTGCTGGTGCGGCTGAGTCGACCGCGGATGGATCCGGGGCGGCAGCCGCGATCCTCGACGTCTTTCCCCGTTCGGTGGCGGAGATGCCCGCCGCCAACCGCGGCTCGGCGACGATCTCGCTCGCCTACACGCCCAGCGGCAGCGTCTGGGCCGAGGGCCTCGACGAATCGCAGGTCTTTCTGGCGGAACTCGAGCATCGCCAGGGGCCGGCTGATTCCTTCGCGCTGCGGGTGGGGCAGGGGGGGCAGATCTATTCGCTCCGGGCCGCGTTTGGCGAGAGCGTGCCGCCGTCGTACCGCGATGCCCGCAATGATCGCTCCCCCTGGAACGACGAGGTCTGGCAGTTCGTGGCCGTCTGCTCGAAATACAACGGCCCGAAGTCGCTCGAGCAGGCCGGCCCGGTCCCGGAGGCGTTTGCCCGGGCGCTCGCCGACTCGCCCTACCAATCCACGTTCTTCATTCACAACTCCGGGGCCTACATCCCCGGCGACGCGGCCGTCGCGAGTCTTTATTGCCCGCTGCTCGCCTTTGAGGCCGACGCCGGCCGCCGGACGATCCGCACGCTCAACTGGGGGCTCGTGCCGCAGGTCCGCACGATCCATCGCTCCCCCGTGCTCTTCTACGGCCAGACGCGTGACGTCGGCGAGGGCGTCATCGAGCTGACCTGGGTCGTGCACAACTTCAGCACGCAGGGCATCGTCTTCGATTTTCTCAACGCCCCCTGGGGCGGGACGCGACGTTCGAGCCTGCCGGTCCAGGCAATCGCTCCGCCGCCGGGCGAGCAGCCGCCGGCGGCCCCGCTGTTCACCGACCTTCAACCGCGAGGCGACTCGGGCGTCACCATCGAAGCGGTCAAGACCGGCGGCTGGAAGCTGGCCAGTGTGACGCCGGCTGCAGAGAGCCCGAGCCTGGCCCTCGTCTTCGGCCGCGACCGGAACCTGGCTGCCGAACGGGCCAGGGCCGCCCGTGGCGAGCCTGCCTCTCAGAAGGGCTCCAGCCTGCTCCGTGATCATCTGGCCCACTTTCCCGTCTACGAGACCAAGTGGAAGGACTGGCAGACCCGCCCGGAGAACTCATTTCGCAACTACGACGTGGTCGAGTTCATTCCCCGGCTCGAACTCGTGCCGCAGGCGACGATCTGGTACCGGGTGTTTCTGGTGGTCAATCGCCGCGACCGGGCGGCCGAACTCGCCGCCGGCCTTGTGAAAGACGTCGATTACGGCTTGCTCACCTTCGACCCGGCCGACACGCCGCTCCTGCCGGTGCACCTGCGGGAGGGCAGGGTGGTCGCGGCGACCGCGGCCGGGGAGTCGCCGGCGTTTCTGGCCTATGCCAGGCCGGTGCCCGGATCCCTGCCGCTCTTTCTCCTCGAAGACACCGCGACCGGCCGGGAGGTGATCTCCACCGATCCCTACCGGTTTGTGCCGCAGGAGCCGCTCGCGCTCGACCTGCCTCCGGAGCATCCGCACCAGGCCTACTATCGATCGGTCCGCGGGATCTCCCTCGACCGCCATACGTCGAAGTGGAAGCGGCTCATCGGCTACGGTCTTGTCGAGAAGCCAAAACCGCCGGGGGCCGAATCCGCTGGCTTCATCCGGCTCTCGGCCGCGGCCGGCAGCCTCGCTCCGAAGCCCGACGACCACCACCACGATGTCTGGGTGAAGTCACCAGCCCCGCCGGCCGGCCCCGGAACCGCTACGGAGAGCCGGCCCGATGGGCCAGGTCGCTGAACGTCAGGCCCTTTTGCTCGAGCGTCTCGCGATCGACGGGCGGGTCGATCACCAGGAAGTTGTTCGTGTCGATGAGATTGATGAAGTAGTGCGTGGCATCGGGCGGAAGTTCCGCGGTCACGGTCGCCTCATCGCGGATCTCGGCTGGTAACCGCAGCCATTCGCGGCCACCGTTCGGTGAATAGATGATGTCGGCCGCGGCGAGGTCCGCCCCGTTGCGTCGGTAGCCGATGCGGAGCTGGCGGCCGGTGCGTTCGTGGGCGAGGATCGTTGGAGCCTCATGCTGGTGCGGCAGGGGGCGACGAGCATTCGGGTTGCCATGGGGGCGGCGGCCCCCGCTCGCCTCGATCAGCGCAGAGAGCCTCGCATCGAGCCTGTCTCGAAGCTCAGGGCTCTCGGCGGCCAGATCGTGCCGCTCTTCGATATCGGCCCGGCGCGGCCGGCCGCTCCCCGAA
The DNA here is from genome assembly GCA_937959175.1 of uncultured bacterium. Classification (GTDB taxonomy): domain Bacteria; phylum Planctomycetota; class Planctomycetia; order Pirellulales; family UBA1268; genus QWPN01. The sequence continues at coordinate 2,782 of CALGAS010000389.1, forward strand.
TCGGTCAGTCGATAGACAGCGGATGTCCACGACGTGTCGCGATAGTGGCGGAAGAGTTTGTGGTCGCCAACGCGGATCGCCGAGCTGTTTTCCGAGTGCGGAAAATGCCAGAACAGCGTGTCGCGGGGCTTCCCGGCGGCATCTTTGACGAGTGACGGATCGGTTGGATCGGTCGTGAGCAAGGGGGCGAGGTCGGCGCCGTCGAACTGCTTGTTGGGCGGCGGTGTCGCGCCGATGAGCGAGAGAATCGTGGGGTAGATGTCGAGCCCGTTGGCCATGACCTGGGTCTGCACGTTTCGGGGGATGCCCGGGCCGGCGATGATCAGGGGCACGCGGGTGCCCCCCTCGTGC
>CALGAS010000390.1 GCA_937959175.1 uncultured bacterium
TGGTGGCGAAGGCGTTTTCAAACAGCATGCCGTCGGCCGCCAGGGCATCGACGGCTGGCGTGACGGCCACGGCATCGCCGTAGCAGCCCAGCGTCGGCGACTCATCGTCGGTGACAAAGACGACGATGTTCCGCTCGGCTGCGATCGCTGGTCGTCCGAGGCCGCAGAACCCGGCCACCATGATGGTGACCGCAAGGAGTCGGGAGGCCAGGTTAGCGGACTGGTGACAAGCTCTGCGGCTGCGGGAGGCAGCGATCAGCGATTCCCTGGGGTTCATTGTTCCGTCTCAAAGGGGGAAGGGAACAATCGCCAGCATTCCACACCTTTTTACCAAACGCTCCGCCACCCGGGGACGTCGCTCCAGGGCGGGCGATCGCTTGGCTCGCAGGATGACTCGGCTGCGGCGTCAGGCGGTTGAGTGAAACTGCGGCGGCCGGTATCGTCTCGACCAAAGGCGGGCCCTGCTGCGTTCGTCGTTTTCCCGCCTCGACGTGGTGCCATGACAGCTGATCTTCCCGAATCGCCCCAGGCTCGGATCGCGGCCCTCGGCCTTTCCCTCCCCCCGATCGGCAAGCCAGCTGGCGCCTACAGGCCCTGCCTTGTGGTCGGCTCGCAGGCCTATGTTTCGGGCCATCTACCCTTTCAGCCCGACGGCACGCTGCTGACGGGGCAGGTGGGCAGCGAGCTCGACGCCGACGCCGGCAAGGCGGCGGCCCGGCTGGTCGGCCTGGCGATCCTGGCGACGCTCGTCAACGATCTCGGCAGCCTCGACCGCGTCAGGCAGGTCGTGAAACTGATGGGCCTGGTCAACTGCCCGGCCGGCTTCACGCAGCACCCGCATGTGATCAACGGCTGCAGCGAGCTCTTTGCCGAGGTCTGGGGGCCCCAGCGGGGCGTCGGCGTGCGGAGCGCCTTCGGGGCCTCGTCGTTGCCGCTGGGTGTGCCGGTTGAGATCGAGGCGGTCTTCGAGCTGGCCTGAGGGAGACCCGCAGCCGCTCAGCACGGCGGCGGAACCGCGGTGATCCAGCCCTCGAGCGGGTCAAGGTCGGCCGGCAGGCCGTAGCGGGGCAGGCCCGCGGCATGGGCGGCCTGGAGCCCGCAGATCACCGCATCGAGCAGGTCTCCGCCGCCGTCGGCGATCAGCTGCCGGCGCCAGTGCGGGGTCAACTCGAGCCGGGGCCGCAGGCCGGCGGTGGCCGCGACGAGCCCCGCGATGATGCGGCTGCGATTGGCCCGTCGCTCCGGGGTCTGCTGCGACCGCGTGTCGCTCTTGTAGGACTGCCGGCAGACCTGCCGGGCCGTGAAGCCGGGGTAGGCCTCGAGGGCGATCCGCTGCCTGCCGGAGCCCGGCCGCGGCAGTCGTTGCCGCGGGTGGGCGTGGGCCGGGAAGACGAGCCCCGCAGCGAGCATGCGGCGGATTCCCGCATGCATCATCCAGGCGACCGGCGGATTGGTCCACCGCATCGCCGGGCTCGAGCCGGCGGGTTTGTCGGTCTGCCGCCAAGCGAACTTGTCGCCCACAGGCCGCGCATCGCACCACCGCCGGAAGCGGTCGCGGAGCCGCTCCCGGGGCTGCTCGCAGTAGAACTTCACGAAGGCGGGCCAATCGGTGGGCCAGCCCTCGTGCTCAATCAGCGGCCGGGGCTGGCCAAAGGGCAGATCGAAGCCGCCCAGCCAGGGGCCCGGCTCCCGGAGCAACTGCTCGAAGGCCGCCAGCGACTCGAGACAGCGGACGGTCTCGAGCCGATAGACCGGGCGGCGACCGCTCGCCAGCCAGCCGACGGCAACCGTGATCGGCTTGGCTGGCCGCGGGGCGGAAGTGAAGTCGACGCCGAAGACGAGCAGCGGTGTCGTCCGCCGTCCGTCAGCAGCCAGAAGCGGATCCCGTCGCATCAGCTCAGTCGATCAGATTGGGAGGCGGCGGTGGAGGGGTCGGTTTTGTGCCGGGCGGCGGCGGCGGTGCCGGGGGCGGCTTCTCCCCGACCCGGTACTTGCCCAGGCCGATGAAGTACTCATCGTCGGCGGTCGTCGGTTCCCAGCCGGCTGCAAAGCCCCGCTCGCCGGTGTACTCGCGGAGTTTCAGGTAGGCCTCGAATGAGTCGGGCCAGACGAAAAACCGGACGATGTGCGTCGCTGGCGTGACGCGGCGGAGGGCCCGGGCCAGCTCCCCCGAGCCGCGGATCGCATCGTCCGCATCCTCGCCGCGGCCCCGATTGAGCACCAGCCGCACCCAGTTGCTGGTGGCCGCTGCGTCCAAGGTCATCGAGAAGCCGCCCGCCCTGACCGGGGCCTTGTTGAACTCCTCGAAGAAGGTCTGGCGGTCTGGAATCCAGCGGTCGCCGTCGGGATCGAGCCGCTGCGAGCGAACCACATAATCGGCCCGCCGCATCGCCTTCTCCCGCAACGCGTCGATGTCGACGACCCAGACCCGCCCCTCGCGGCAAAGCACCCGCAGTTCCTTGACGCCCGGCGGTGCCGGCCGCGGATCCGGCAGCCGCACCTGCTTGGCCGGCAACGCCGCCGGCACCGGCAGGCTGTCGTATTCCCGCTCGAGTTCGGCGAGTCGTTTCGCGGCCGCCGCCCGGGCCTCCTCCCGCTTGGCCACCTCGGCCGCCGCCAGCCTGGCCGCTTGTTCGGCTTCCGCCTGCTCGCGTTGCCGCTGCTCACGGGCCGCCGCGGCCCGAGCCGCGGCCTGCCGGGCCCGATCCTCTTCGATTTGGAGTTCGGCCTCGAGCCTGGAGAGCTCTGCCCGCGGGTTCCGCACCGCCTGTCGCTCAGCGCGAATGGCGGCCGCCTTCTCCTCGGCGACCCGCGTCGCCGCGGCGGCCACCTCCTCGAGCCGCTGCACTTCCTGCGGGTCGATCTTCTCGACGGCCGCGGCGATCCGGCTGGCCGCCTCTTGGCTGGAGAGCTGCACCGCCACCAGGACGATCACCAGAATCCCCACCACGTTGGTGAGGGTGTCGAGCATCGAATCGAGGTTGCCGCCGGTCGCGGACGAAATGCTTCGGCGTCTGGCCATCCCGTCAAGATACCGTGCTCCCCGCACCCCTCGCGAACCCGTATTCCGTGTGTCATCGGGTTGGAAAAGGGTACAGGCACCTCGCTTCGCTCGGAGCCAGTCCCCTTTTC
>CALGAS010000391.1 GCA_937959175.1 uncultured bacterium
CGCCGATGGCAGGATCCTCCGCGTGAGCCCGCTCTTTCTCACCTTTTTCTGCCGTTCACGAGGCTGGGGTGAGTCCGCGACTTGCCCTCAAAAGGGAGCCGAAGCCAACGGTTCGGCTGTTCCTGGCAGATGCTACGTTTGCGAAAGTGCCGTTGACCGTCCTATCCTCCAGAATCTCAGCCATAAGCGTCGAAATTCTGCTCGGCTACGTGAGAACCACCTGAGAGGTCGTCATATGCTGCTACATTATGAAAACCCGGTGCTGGTTCTGTGTTCGCCACGGTCGTAAAGGCCACTTGGCGAAACTTTGAGGTCTCCCACTGTCCGCGTCATCCTGCGATGAAGCTCGTCGCCATAAAATGTGCATCCGCCCTCGCTCTCGTGTTGTGCTCGCTGCCGGCAACCGCCGCCGAGTTTCATGCCTACGCCCCATCGGGTGAGCGGCAGGCGCTGCTTACCGTCGCCATCGAGTCGGCTGCCGGGTCGGCCGATGGGTCGTCTGCCGCAGTTCCCGTGCACGCCACGCCGCTGGGGTTCAAGGGCACGACGATCGTCGCCCACCCGTCGCGGCCTTGGCTCTATGTCAGCGGCGCGGCCGCCACGCCCGGCGGGCCCAACGCGGCCATCGTGCGGCTCGGGGCCGACGGCCTTCCCGAAAGCGTCGACGCCTTCTTGCTCGACAACGGCTACTGCTGGCTCTCCATCGATCGCACGGCGAGGTTTTTGCTCGGCTGCGATTACGGCACGGGCAAGGTCGACATCTTCCCCCTCGACGACGCCGGCAAGCCCGGCCCGCGGTGCGGCGGCGCCGACCAGGGCCGCAAGGAGGGCCACTGTGCGCAGCCGACGCCGGACAACAGGTTCGTGTACGTGCCGCACGTGAAGGGCAACAACGCGCTCTTCCAATACGCCTTCGACGCGGCCACCGGCAGCATCGCGCCGCTCGATCCCGTCGACGTCGGCCCGCCCGAGGGCAGCGGGCCGCGGCATGTCGCCTACCACCCCGATTTGCCGCTGGCCTACTTCAGCGAGGAGCAGGGGCTCGGCGTGTCGGTGTACGAGCGGGCCGCCCACGGTCGCCTCTCGCTCCGCAGCCGACCGCGGCCGCAGCCCGACATCGCTCCCGCGCCGCCGCTGTCCGGATCTGACATCGTGCTCACGCCCGATGCGCGGCATCTCTTCATGGGCATCCGCGATTTTTCCGGCACCGCCGACCTGATCGCCCGCTACCGCGTCACGGCCGACGGCGGCCTCGAATCGCTCCCCGGCGCGCCGGCCGACGACATTCCCTGGGGGATGGCCCTCTCCGCCGACGGCCGGTTTCTGGCGGTCACGAACTACGGCAGCCAGACGCTCGCGGTGTATCGCATCGATGCCGAAGGCGGCCTCGAGCGGATGACCACCGTGGATGTGGAAGACCGCCTGCTCGATGTGGTCGTACGCTGACGACAGGCCCCATCCCGCATCGTCCTGGTGGCGACCGAAGCGAAGCGAGCAACGAGCCGTTCCGGTCGGGACATCTCAAAGATCGTTTTCAGTCAATCCGCTTTTTTTCAGTTCGACGGCGAGACAGCCCTCGGCCGCTTCGTGGATGTTGGTCGGGAGTTCCTCGAAGGTGTCGCCTTGTGTGGCACAGCCGGGCGAACCCCGGCCCCGGCTTGCCAAGCTGCCAGATACGAAGACGGCACAGTCCACCGGTATTCCTTCTAGCCAAACGCACTTCCGCAACGATTACCCAGTTGATGAGCGGCTCGTGAGCCGCGTGCCCGCGCCTTGCGGGGTCCCGAAGGCGGCTCTTGGAGCGTGTGCCTTTCCCCTGGCGTGGCGTTTTTTCGGCGTCGGCTCGGAGGCTCTCCGAGTCGGGCTGCCCGGCGGCTTTGCGGTGACCTTGCGTCCGGCAGCGGGCAGCGGCTGTGGATATCGATCTCGGGCAGCTCGTTAGGCGACGCCTCCTGAGTGACCGCCGGCCTGCCGGTAGGCGGCCGGTGTCTGACCG
>CALGAS010000392.1 GCA_937959175.1 uncultured bacterium
CCTCCGGCCTTGCCCAGAGTAGGCTTTGGCCTCGCGTCAGGCAGCGCCCCAATCACGATGCGTTACCTTCCCAGGAGAGACGAGATGGATGCAGTGGCAGCAGTTGAGGGAGAACACACCTTTCGCGGCTGGCGGATACACCCCGTCCTGCTGGCGGCGGTGCGACTGATCCTGGTCGCCGTGCTCCTGGCTGCCTCGACCGCCTCACTGACGTTGCTGACACCCGACGTGGCGGTCGCCCAGGGAGAGGATGACATTGGTGGGCTCGGTGGCGATCTGGCAGATGGTGAGGAGGGGACGAGCGGCAGCGGCACCAATCTTCTCGTCTACATCGCCAAGGCCTGCGGCTTTGTGTTTGGGCCGGTCTTCCTGCTGCTCTCGTTTATTCTCGTCGCCCTGCTGGTGATGTGCTTCCTCCAGATTCGCAAGAACGTGCTCCTGCCGGCCGAGTTGTCGGAGCAGTTCGAGCAGCATCTCGAGGCCAAGGAGTATCAGCCGGCCTTCGAGCTGGCCAAAAACGACGAGTCGTATCTCGGGCATGTTCTCTCCGCCGGGATGGGCAAGCTCCAGCAGGGCTACCCGGCGGCCCTCGAGGCGATGGAGGAAGCCCAGGGCGAGGAGCAGATGAAGCTCGAGCACAAGATCAGTTACGTCTCGCTGATCGGCGCCCTCGCGCCGATGCTCGGCCTCCTCGGGACGGTCACCGGCATGGTCAGCAGCTTCAAGAAGATCGCCGACAATCCCGGCGTCGCTCCCAAGCCCGACCAGCTCGCCGGTGGCATTTCCACCGCCCTGGTGACGACGCTGATCGGCCTCTGGATCGCCATTCCGGCGGTGCTCTTCTTCCAGATGTTTCGCAACTGGCTCGAAGAAATCAACGCTGATGCTTCCGATGAAACCAGCCGGCTGATGAGCCGCTTCCAGGGCATGGGCAAGAAGTAGCAGCAGTTTCGGAAGGCGGCATCCGACATGGCCAAAAAGCGAAAAAGTGCGGCGGCGACCGACATCGACATGACGCCGATGATCGACGTCACCTTCCAGCTGATCACGTTCTTCATGTTCACCCTCAATTTCACCGAGGCCGAGCAGGATCAGCGGGTGCAACTGCCCACCAGCCAGGTCGCCAAGCCGGTCGAAAACTCCGATCTCGAGCCCCTCACGCTCCAACTGATGAATGACGGCCGGGTGATCTACAACGGCGAACTGGTCGACCTGACAGCCCTGGGCGATTACCTCGAAAACGAGAAGGCTGTCATGCTGGCCGCCAACAAGGAGCCGGCCGAGGCGACCGTGGTCGTTCGGGCTGATGGTCGCTCCCGAACCGGCGATGTTCAGCAGATCATCCGCAACTGCCAGGAGAAGGGCTTCGACAAGTTCGTCCTGCGGGCCGAGTACAAGGGCCCTTGACGGAGAACCACGATGGCCAAGCGCGAGAGCAAGCTCGTCAGCAAGATCGACATCAACATGACGCCGATGATCGACGTCGTGTTCCAGCTGCTGACCTTCTTCATGCTGACGCTCAAGACGGTGGTCGTCGAGGGGGATTTCAACATTCGGATGCCGCTCGGCGCCAGTGCCGGGGCCGCCGAGGACAACCCGATCCCACCCTTGATCGTGAAGATGACCGCCAACAACGAGGGATACCTCACCGGGGTGCAGCTCGGGGGCAAGTCGATCGCGAGTCAGGAACTGCTCGACCAGCTCGCCACCGCCGATGCCACCTTTGACGCCGCCCTCGCCCAAAAGGATCGCAGCCAGTTGGGGCGGGCCCGCCAGGCCAAGCAACGGGTCGCCGAACAACTCACGCAGACCCTTCAGGCCCAGATCGTCGACACCTTTGGCAACGATCTCTCCCAGGCCGAGTTGACGGAAATGGAGCTCGACTGCGATCCGGGCCTCAAGTACGACCACGTCGTCAGCGCGATCACCGCCGCCTCGGGCATCGTCCAGGGTGACGAGGTGATCCCGCTGATCCAAAAGATCAAGTTCGCCCCGCCGAAGAAGCAGAAGTAGCCTGCCTCACCCGCGGCTCGGGGTAGCCTGTGCCATCTCGCCGGACGCTCGTGGCGGGTTCCCCTCGCGCAGGCTCGGGGTGGCCCGTGCCATCTCGCCGGACGCTCGCTACGGGCATCCTGCCCTTCGCTCGCTCGTGGGAAACCGAGCTTCGCCTTCCGGGCTGC
>CALGAS010000393.1 GCA_937959175.1 uncultured bacterium
GAGCACCAGCCGGGCTTGGCGGGCGTAGTCGAAGGGACTGCCGAGCCGGGCTGAAAGGGCCGAGTCGGGGATCCCCAGCCGCTCGCGGACGAAGGCGAAGCCATCGGGAGCCGCCGGCTGCTCGTCGTCAGCGTCGTCGCTCCGGCGACCCGCGGCCGGCTCGACGGCGAGGGTGGCGCTGGCGAGCACGACCGTGCCGACGCGGCCGAAGAGCTCCTCCCGTAGGACCCGCCCGACGTCGACCGGCGCGCTCGAGAGCGTGGTTCGCACCCGTCCCCGGCGGCCCCGCTGGGTCTCGACCCACCAGACGTAGCCGGTCGCCTTCTGGCCCAGCCAGGTCTCGACGGCCGCGGCGTGGGCGTCGAGCCGGTCGGCGAGCGAGAGGAGGTCATGCCGCTCAGCCGGATTGCGGATGTCGGCGGCGGCCGAGCGGAGCCGGCGGGCCAGATCGGCGAGCGAGGGCCCGAGCGAATCGGGCACGAGGCCGGGCTCGGCGATCCGCCAGGGGGGCTCGCCGCGATGGTTGCAACTGGCCCGGACCAGATCGAAGAACTCGTCGGCCGCCCGCCGGCAGTGCCGCACCAGCGGCTCGAGCGAGTCGAGGTTGTAGTGGGCGAGCAGGCCGCGGCCGGTCTTCTCGCTGGCCAGCCGGGCGAGGACCCGCTCGACGCCGCCGCTGGAGACGCCGACGCCGAGGTGGTCGCCGGCGACGGCCTCGACGGTGTGGGCCTCGTCGAAGATCACGATGTCGTGCGGGGGCAGGAGGCTCGCCCCGGCCCGCCGCATCGCGAGGTCGGCGAAGTAGAGGGCGTGATTGACGATCAGCACCTGGGCGTGCTGCATCCGGCGGCGGGCGGCATAATAGAAGCACTCGCCGTGGCTCGGGCAGGCCCGCCCCATGCAGTTGCCGGAGTCGCTTCGGACCTCGTCCCAGACCGCGTCGGAGGGCAGCGACGGCACATCCGCGAGCGTCCCGTCGGCGGTCTGCTTGGCCCAGGCGGCGATCGCCAGCAGCTCGGCCCGCTCGGCATCGTCGTTGAAGAGGCTCCCCGAACGCTCCACGGCCAGCCGCATCCGCCGCAGGCTCAGGTAGTTGCCGCGGCCCTTGACGAGCACCGCCGAGAACTCTCGCGGCATCACCGCGGCGACCAGGGGGATGTCTTTGTCGACAAGCTGCTCCTGCAGGGCGATCGTATGGGTCGAGATCACGACCCGGCGGGGCCGTTGGGAGGCCTGATCGGCGGCAGGCTCGTCGTCCCAGTCTTCAGTTGCGGAGGAGCCTTCGAGAGCCGGTTCCGGCGACGCCGGCCTCACCGTCTCGTCCTGATCGGCCGTGGCCGCCAGCACGGCCGGCACGAGGTAGGCGAGGCTCTTGCCGGTGCCGGTGCCCGCCTCGACGATCGCGTGCTTCCGCTGCCGGATCGCCTCGGCGACCAGCCGGGCCATCTCCAGCTGCTGCGGCCGCGACTCCCAGCCGGCTAGCCGGGCAGCCAGCCGGCCCTCGGGGCCCAGAAGGTCGTCGGGCGTGGTCATGGGGACGGGGGGCTGGGGAAAACACGAAGCCGAGGTGAAGCAAGCCGAAGGCCGGGCGAACTGCAGGAGTGTACCGGTCCGCTGGCGGGGTGGGGTCGGAAGGGAGGCAATCCGCGGGCCCAGGTTTGCAACCTGCGGATTGGGCAGGCTACAAGCCCGCCCCCACGGAAGACCCACCGCACGGCCCGCCGCCCGTGGCCCAGGTTTGCAACCTGGGGAATATGGGTTCGGGAGGGGTGAAGTGTCGGGGGTTTGTTTGGTTGTGAACGCGGATTGGGCGGGTTGGTGGTGAACGCGTGGCGGGAATCGGCCGCGGGACGGCCCAACGGCCCGCCGTCCCCCCGGCTCGCGCCGGGGGGCTTTTATTGCGTCAACGCGTACCGAATACGGGTGCGTGAGGGGTGAGCTCGTGCCGTGGAGCCGGCGTTGCTGGCGACGTAAAGGCAGGGATGCCGAGAACGAGCCAGCATCGAGCGAGCGGAAGGCAGGATGCCTGAAGCGAGCGTCCGAGCGACACGGCACGAGCTCACCCCGAGCTGGCGGGAGGCTTTTGAAACGGGCCTTGTCTGAGGCTAGGATCGCTGCGACTGAGATCCCCGCAGGCACGCAGCATGACGCAATCTTCCGGACCGCAGAAAGCCTGGGGT
>CALGAS010000394.1 GCA_937959175.1 uncultured bacterium
GGCGAAGGGGACTGGCGAAAGCTTGAGGAGCCTTCGGAGATTTCCCGCCAGCAACGATCAGATAACCAAACCGCGACCCCGGGAAATCTCCCGGCAACGAAACTTTTGCCATCCCCGAGCCGGCCCACCCCACCGACAACCCAACGAAAACGAACGACCAACAACCGCAAATCTGCAAGCCAAGCAGGCGAAGGGGACTGGCGAAAGCTTGAGGAGCCTTCGGAGATTTCCCGCCAGCAACTATCGGATAACCGGAAAGCGACCCCAGGAAATCTCCCGGCGACAAAACTTTTGCCATCCCCGAGCCGGCCCACACGATAACGCGTGCCGGCCCGAGCCCAGCGCCCCAGCACGACCCTCACCACCACCTCCCCACACCCCGCGAGTCCAACCTCATGGCAAAACCCCTCCGCATCGGCATGATCGGCTACGGCTTCATGGGCCGCGCCCACTCCAACGGCTACAACCGCGTCAAGGACTTCTTCGACCTCGAGTACCTGCCGGTCCTCCAGGCCGTGGCCGCCCGCGACGCCGGCAAGGCCCAGGCCTTCGCTGACCGCTGGGGCTATGGTCGGGTCGAGACCGACTGGCGGAAGCTCGTGGCCGCCGACGACATCGACGCGATCGATATCTGCACTCCCAACAACCTCCACGCCGAGATCGCGATCGAGGCGGCCAAGCATGGGAAGGCAATCCTCTGCGAGAAGCCCCTCTCGATGGACACCGCCGAAGGGGAGCGGATGTGCGAGGCGGTCGAGCAGGCCGGCGTGCCCAACACCGTCTGGTACAACTACCGCCGGATCCCGGCGGTTACCTTCGCCAAGCAGCTGATCGACTCCGGCCGGCTGGGCCGGATTTTTCATTACCGGGCCGAGTTCCTCCAGGACTGGACGATCAACGCCGAGCTGCCCCAGGGGGGCGCTGCCCTCTGGCGGCTCGACGCCAAGGCGGCCGGCAGCGGCGTGACCGGCGATCTTCTGGCCCACTGCATCGATACGGCCCTCTGGCTCAACGGCCACGTCAAGGACGTGACCGCCATGACCGAGACCTTCGTCAAGGAGCGGACCCACCAGCTGACCGGCAAGAAGGAGCCGGTCGAGATCGACGACGCCTGCTCCTTCCTCTGCCACTTCGAGAACGGCTCGCTCGGTCTCTTCGAGAGCACCCGCTACGCCCGCGGCCACAAGGCCCTCTACACCTTCGAGATCAACGGCGAGAACATGAGCCTCAAGTGGGATCTCCACGATCTTCACCGGCTCCAGATCTTTGATTACAGCGACGCCGGGCCGGAGCGGGGCTGGAAGAGCGTGCACGTCACCGACGGCGACCATCCCTACATGGACAAGTGGTGGGTGCCGGGCCTGGCGATCGGCTACGAGCACTCCTTCGTGCATCAGGTGGCCGACTTCCTGGAGGCCTACGCGAAGTAGCAGCCCTGCCACCCGACCTTCCGCGACGCCCTCGAGACCCAGAAGGTCTGCGACGCGGTGCTGAAGAGCGCTAAGACGCATCAGTGGGCGACGGTCTGACCGCCCGAACGCCTCCTATAAAAGCCCCTCGGCGCGAGCCGGGGGGACAGGTGGACGGGTCCGGAAAAGGGTACAGGCACCTCGCTGCGCTCGGAGCCAGTCCCCTTTTCCATAGAAGCCCCCCGGCGCGAGCCGGGGGGACGGCGGGTCGTTGGGCCATCCCAGTTTCCGGAAGCCCAAACACATTCCCACCACCCAGAGCCCGGCGCTACGCAACAAAAACCTGTCGGGCTTGCCACGAACGCCCGCCCCCCGCTGCAACCGTTTTCGGCGGCCCGTACACTCCCTTCGCATGCGCCGCCGCCTTACCGTCATCCTGCTGGCCGGAATCGCGGTGACCGTCGGGCTCGCCCTGGCACCGCGACGGTACGAGGTCGAGGGCATCTCGATGGCCCCGGGGCTCCTGCCGGGAGATCTGGTCAGCACCGGCTGGCTGCCGGAGCATGATCGCTGGCGCACGCCCGAGCGGTTTGACCGCTGGATCGTGACGCTGCCCGACGGCTCGGCTGGCATCAAGCGGCTGACCGGGCTACCGGGCGAGACGGTCGCGCTGGCAGCCGGTGACCTCGCGATCGACGGCAGGGTGGTGCTCAAGAGCCCCGCTGTGCTGGCTTCGATTGGCAGCGTCATCTCCGGGGAAGCTACTCCAGCCCAAACGTCCTGGTCGCGGGAGCCCGAACTCGTGCTCGACCGGGCCCCGTTTGCCACCGAGATGGTGAACCTGCAGCTGCTGCCGGTCCGCGACGCCGGCTTTGCGGCGATCGTCGACCTGGCCGACGGGCCGCCTGCCCGGGCCCAGGCGACCGTCGGCCCGATGCGGGTGACCTGGCGAGTTGCCGCTGGCCGCGTCTGCCTGGTGGCCGGCCGGCTCGACGGGCATGCCGTCGCTGCCGCCTGGCCGCTGCCGGTCAGGCCCGGGCTGTCCGAAGATGACCGCCGCTGCCTGCCCCCGGGAGCCCCAGCCCGCTGGAACGTCGCCCGCCCCTGGCCGGCCGGCGACGGCGACGAAGCCGCCCCGGTGCTGTCGCTCGCGTTGCTCCCCGAAGGCGAGGCTCGGGGGGCCATCGAGCGGGTGATCGTCTGGCGGGATGCCCGCTATCGTTCTGCCGCCGACGGCACGACCCGCTGGCAACTGGGCCAAGACGCCTTCTTTCTGCTGGGCGACTTCCCCGCCGGCAGCCGCGACTCGCGGCAGTTCGGAGTTCTCTCGCGACCCGCCCTCCGCCACAGGCTGAGCCAGCCGTGACGAGCGACCCGTGATCGCGGCCTGTGCCATACTCGGGATAAACCGCTTGCCTCAGCGGCCCGGGCCCGCGTCAGCCGCCTGCTGCCGCCACCGCTCAATCGTCTCCCGGACCAGCGTGCTGGGCACGGTGATCGCCAGGCCGAGCGGCGTGTGGATCGTCTTCTCCTCATACGGGCTCGTGATCCGGTCGGTCTGCCGCTGCATCGCCACGACGACCCCGACCACCCTCCAGCCGTCGTCATCCGTGACCACCGCCGCCCCGCTGTCTCCGCCGAAGTGGGCGTAGTCGGTGAAGAACCTTGCAAGAGCCGCCGCCGGCGAAAGCGGATGGCTGGCGATCGCACCGGTCCGCAAGACCGGCCAGCCGGCCGCGTTCGCCTCGGTCTGGGCGGGATAACAGGCCACCCGCACCGGCTGACCGACGCGGACCCGGCCGCCGTCGAAATCGGCGGCGGTCGCCAGGCGGGCCAGTGGAAAGGCTGCCCGGTCAACCGCGGCCGGTAGCGTGCAGGGAAGCACCGCCACATCGGCCTCGGGATGCCGCACCCAGAGGGGACGGTCGCCCTCGGCGATCGGAATCATGACCTCCCGCCGCTGGAAGCCCCCCTTCCCGTCGGCCTCCCGGCAGACGGCCGTCACCTCCGGCCCCTTGATGTCCGCAAAGGTGTGGGCCGCCGATACCAGCAGCAGGTGCTCAGCCGTCGCGGCCTCGGCCGGGATCGCGACCAGAAACCCGGTGCCCGAATGGCCGCCGCCGTGCAGGCGGATGGTCGCCCGCAACGCCGCCAGGCTGGCATCGCTCTCAGCCCCCGGGGCAGGACTGGCTGCCATGACCAGCACCGCTGCGAACCACCACCGCATCATCGCGACCTCCGGCCAGCTCCGCCAAGGCCAGGCGGGCCGGCTGCTAAAGCTTCCGCAGCCGGGTGAACTCATCCATCGTGATCGTCGTCAGTTCGCCGTCGTCGCGGGCGAGAATCAGCACGTCGCTGTAGACCTTGTCATCGGGATTCCGGCGGAAGTGGAGCCCGTGCCGCCGCCGCTCCCGCCGCAGCACGCGGCCGGTGGTCGTCGTCTTCCAGGCGCCACTCGATCCGACCGTCACCCCGTGCACCACCTCCACCCGGTCGCCCGGCTGGAGCTGCTCGTAAAGGGCCCGGGACTCGGCTTCGTTGTGCTGCATCGGTGAGTGCTCCGGCGGGCCGAATCGACGATCGCCATGATCCGCAAGCGTGATCGCGAGGATCGCCTCGGCGTTGCTCAGACTTCCTTCGACTCGATCCACTTCATCATCTTGCGAAGCTGCCGCCCCGTCGCGGTGAGCTGATGCTCCCGCTCGCGGCGGCGGGTCGCCTTGAACATCGCTGCCCCGGCCCGGTTTTCGAGGATCCAGTCACGGGCGAACTCGCCGGAGCGGATCTCAGCGAGGATCTTCTTCATTTCGGCCCGCGTCTCGTCGGTGATCACCCGCTTGCCTCGGGTGTAGTCGCCATACTCGGCGGTGTTCGAGACGCTGTACCGCATGTACTCCAGGCCGCCCTGGTAGAGCAAATCGACGATCAGCTTCATCTCGTGAAGGCACTCGAAATAGGCCATCTCGGGCTGGTAGCCCGCCTCGACGAGCGTGTCGAAGCCGGCCTTGATCAGCTCCGAGACGCCTCCGCAGAGCACCGCCTGCTCGCCGAACAGGTCGGTCTCGGTCTCCTCGGCGATCGTCGTCTCGATCACGCCGCCGCGGGTCCCGCCGATGCCCTTGGCGTAGGCCAGGCCGATCTTGCGAGTCGCCTCGCCCGCTCCCGGCCCGAGCGCGATCAGGCAGGGGACGCCGCCCCCCTTGACGTATTCGCTGCGGACAAGGTGGCCCGGCCCCTTGGGGGCGACCAGGAGGATGTCGTGGCCCGGCGGCGGCTCGACCTGGCCGAAGTGAAAGTTGAAGCCATGGCTGGCCATCAGCACCGCGCCCTTCTTGAGGTGCGGCTTGATGCTCGCCTTGTAGACATCCCCCTGGAGCTCGTCGGGCAGGAGGATGTTGATCACGTCGGCCTGCTTGACCGCGTCCTCGACGCTGAGCGGCTCGAAGCCGTGGCTCTTGGCAAGGTCGTAGTTGGGCCCGCCGGGCCGCTGGGCGACGACGACATTCAGCCCGCTGTCGCGGAGATTCTGGGCCTGGGCGTGGCCCTGCGAGCCATAGCCGATGATCGCGATCGTCTTGCCGGCCAGATCAGCGAGATCGGCGTCGGCGTCGTAGAAAATGGTGGCGGGCAAAGGGGTGCTCCAAAAAAGGGATAGAGAAAGGCTGGTTTGCGGGGCCAGATTGCCGAGCGGCCCGACTCGTCAGGCCACCGATCCGGCGGCCTCGTCGGCGGTGGGACCGCCGCCATCGTTGCCAAGCCCGCCGGTGATCGGGCTCCCCCGAACCATCGCGATCCGGCCGGTGCGGACGAGTTCGATGATCCCGTGAGGCCGCATCAGTTCGATAAAGCCCTCGAGCTTCTTCTCCGTGCCGGAGATTTCGACGATCACGCTGTCGCCAGCGACGTCGACGATCCGGCCCCGGAAGATCTCGGCGAGTTCCTTGACCTCGCTACGGGCCGGGCCAGCTTCGGCCGTCACCTTGATCAGCATCAGGTCCCGCTCGACGAAGTTCCGGGAGCTGATGTCGTCGACCTGGACGACCGTCACGATCTTTTCGAGCTGCCGGCGGACCTGGTCGAGCACCCGGTCATCGCCCCGCAGGACGAACGTCATCCGGGAAAAACCAGGATCTTCTGTTTCACCGACCGCCAGGCTGTCGATGTTGTAGCCCCGCGAGGCCAGCATCCCCGAAACGTGGGCAAGCACGCCCGGAACATTCTGCACCGTGGCGGAGAGGACATGACGCATTGCAAGGGCCCACTGGGCGGGAACGAAGGCGGCTCGGCACAGCCATTTCCGCCGAGGTCGGAGTCTAGTTGGGCATTTCGAGGGGATTCAAGCCTCGCCGGTCATTCCCGGGCCGTGGCCGCGGCCGGACCCCTGCCGATTGACATTTGCCCTGAAAAGAGGATATTTTCCGGGGCTCCGAAAATCTGTGGTTTGATTCCCGACCGGCCCCCTTTCCCCCGAAGTCTGAGAGAGTCTACGAGCGTGTCGAACGTCCTGGCCCAGGAACTTATTGAAGCAGGTGTGCATTTCGGCCATCGAGCCAGCCGCTGGAACCCGAAGATGCGGCCCTATATTCACGGCCGCAAGAACCTCATCCATATTATCGACGTCCGTGAGACGATCCGGGGTCTGCTGCGAGCCCGCAAGTATCTCAAGCAGGTCGCCGCGACCAACAGCCTGGCTCTGTTTGTCTGCACCAAGCGGCAGGGCTCTGAGGCGATCGCCCGTGAGGCTGCCCGCTGCGGCATGCCCTACGTCTCCGACCGCTGGCTCGGCGGCACGCTCACCAACTTCCGCACGATCCGCAATCGGCTGGCCCGGCTCGAGGAACTCGAGGCCCTGATCCCCGGCGAGAAGTTCGCGACCTACTCGAAGAAGATGCAGTCGTCGCTGCGGCGGGAGCATCGCAAGATGCTTCGCAATCTCGGCGGCATCCGCACCCTCTCCCGGCTGCCGGAATGCCTGATCGTGTTCGATCCGAAAAAGGAGAAGAACGCGATCAACGAGGCCCGCAAGATGGGCATCACGACCGTCGCCCTGATCGATACAGACTGCGATCCCGATCTCGTCGATCTGCCGATTCCCGGCAACGACGATTCGATCCGGGCGATTGAACTGGTGGCCGGCCGGCTTGCCGATGCGATCCTGGAAGGCAAGGCCGACGCGGCCACAACCTCGCAGGCCGCCGCCGAGGGTGGTGAGACCGCCGAAGGCGAAGCCGCCAAGCCAAAGCCCCGGGCCCGGCCGATGGTTGCCAAGCGATCGGTGCCGAAGCCGACGGCCTGAGCCGCCTGGCGTCGCTTCCGCCTCTTGTCTTTCTGACCGCCCGCCCCGGGCCGGTCGATCATCCGCACGACCACACCTCACCACGCAGGAGAAACCGATGGCCGAGATCACCGCCGCCGCCGTGATGGCGCTCAGGGAAAAAACCGGGCTGCCGATGATGGAGTGCAAGAAGGCCCTCAAGGAATGCGGCGGCAACACCGACGAGGCGGTCGAGTGGCTGCGGAAGCAGGGCATCAAGACCCAGTCGATGCGGGCCGACCGTGAGACCTCCTGCGGACGGCTGGCCGTCTACACCGACCCGGCCAAGGGCGTGGCGGCGATCATCGAACTGAAGTGCGAAAGCCCGCCGGTCGCCGGCAGCCCCGACTTCAAGGCATTCTGCGAGGACATCGCCAAGACCCTGGCCGTGGGCCCGGGGGCGGCCACGCCCGAGGAACTGCTGGCCCAGAAGAGCCAGGCCCACCCCGACAAGACCCTCGGTGAGATCAAGGACGACCTCTTCAACCGGATGCGGGAAGTCTTCGAGCTCTCCCGAATCAAGCGGATCGACGCCCCCTGCGGCGGCTATGCCCACCACGACGGCTCCAAGGCGGCCCTCGTCGAGATCATCGGCGACAAGGTGGCCGAGGCGGCCGAGGTCGCCAAAGACATCGCGATGCACGTGGTCGCGATGGCCCCCCAGGCGATCCGCAAGGAAGACCTCGACCCCGCGGCCGTCGAGAAGGAACGGGAAATCCTCAGCGAAGCGGCCCGCAAGGAGGGCAAACCGGAAAACATCATCGCCAAGATGATCGAGGGCCGGCTGCGAAACTTCTTCGCCCAGTGCGTGCTGCTGGAGCAGCCCTTCGTCAAGGACGACAAGCAGACCGTCGGCAAGCTCGCCAAGGGAGCGGGCATCGACGTCAAGAGCATGGAAAACTGGAAGCTGGGTGGCTGATGTCCGCCGCCTCCTACCGTCGCGTGCTCCTCAAGCTCTCGGGTGAAAGCTTCGCCCGGGCAGGTGAACGGGGCATTTCGATGGACGAGGTCGTCCACATCGCCCGCCAGACGGTGCAGGCCACCGCCCGGGGCGTCGAGTTGGCCGTCGTGATCGGGGGAGGCAACATCCTCCGGGGCGGCTCGTTCACCGCCGGCAACACGGCGATCCAGGAGGCGACCGCTCATTACATGGGCATGCTCGCCACGGTCATCAACGGCCTGGCACTCCAGGATGCCCTCGAGAGCCTCGGAGCCCAGACCCGTCTGATGACAGCGATCCGGATGGACGGAGTCGCCGAGCCCTACATCCGCCGCCGGGCCCGCCGCCATCTCGAGAAGGGGCGAATCGTGATTCTGGCCGCCGGCACCGGCAGCCCTTTTGTGACGACCGACACCGCCGCCGCCCAGCGAGCCCTGGAACTTGGGGCCGACATCATCATGAAGGCGACCCGGGTCGACGGGGTCTACTCCGACGATCCCGAGAAGAATCCGCACGCGATGCTTTTTCGCGACCTTTCCTACCAGCAGGTGCGGGAACAAAACCTGCGGGTCATGGACGCCACGGCGATCTCGCAGTGCATGGAACACGGCATGCCGATCCTCGTCTTCAATTACCGCCGCGAGGGCAACATCGAGCGGGCCGTGGCGGGCGAGCGGATCGGCACCCTGATCGGCACCCGACGAGCCGCGGCCACCGGCGAGCCGGCCTGAGGCCGGTCGCTTGCCCCGCCCCTTGTCGCCGTGCCACAATCCGAATCTTTCCCGCTGCTGCCGCAGCCTCGCCCCCGTCCCCAGGAACCGCTCCCGATGCCGGCTGACGACATCCTGCTCGACGCCGAGGAACGCATGGAGAAGGCCGTCGATGTCTTCCGCCATGCCCTGACCGGAATCCGCACCGGCCGGGCCAATCCGGGCATCGTCGACTCCCTCCGCGTCGAGGTCTATGGCTCGCCGACGCCGATCAAGGCCCTGGCCAATGTCGGGGCGCCCGAGCCCAACCAGATCGTCGTCCGTCCCTTCGACCCCGGCACGATCAAGGAGATCGAAAAGGCGATCCAGGCCAGCGGGCTCGGCTTCAACCCGCAGAGCGACGGACGGGTGATCCGGATCGTGATCCCGCCGCTGTCGGCCGACGTCCGCCGCAAGATGTCGAGCCGGATCAAGGAACTGGCGGAGGAAGCGAGGGTGGCGATCCGCAACGTCCGCCGCGATGCCAACAAGGCGGCTGACGGCGAGCAGTCGGGCAGCGAGATGACCGAAGACGACTGCAAGCGATGCAAGGACGATGTCCAGGAACTCACCAAGAAGCACGAAGGCCTCGTTGGCGACCTGGCCAAGACCAAAGAAGCCGAGGTGATGGAGGAGTGATCGCGGCGAGGGCCGGCGGCACTGTTTCATGCGAGGATGACTCCGTGCCCGAGCCCGCGAACCGATCTCTTCCAGTGCGGCTCGAAGGCGTCACCAAGCGGTATGGCCGCCGCACCGTCCTCAGCGACGTCTGGGCCGAGATTCCCCCGGGCATCACCGGCCTTGTCGGCCCCAACGGGGCCGGCAAGAGCACGCTGGTGCGGGCGATCCTCGGGCTGGTTCGGCTGGCAGCCGGCCGTGTCTCGGTCTACGGGCTCGATCCCGCAGCCGCTCCCCGCCAGATTCGGCTCCGGGTGGGCGTCGTTCCGGAAGACGACGCGACGGTCCCCGGCCTGACTGGCGTCGAGATGGTCCAGTATGCCGCCCGGCTCTCGGGGCTCCCGGCGACCGAGGGGCTGCGGCGGGCCCATGAGGTGCTCGACTGGTGCGACGCCGGCCAGGAGCGGTATCGCAGCGTCGAGACCCTCTCGGTCGGGATGCGGCAGAAGGTCGCCTTCGCCGCGGCGATCGTCCACGATCCGGATCTTGTGATCCTCGACGAGCCGACCAACGGCCTCGACCCGCTCGAGCGGCGGGCGATGCTGGGACGGCTCGTGACGCTGGCACGTGATCACGGCAAGACGATCCTGATCTCGACCCACGTCCTCCGGGACGTGCAGTCGATCTGCGACCGGCTGGTGCTGCTGGTCAAGGGCCGCATCCGGTTGGCGGGCACAATCGCCGCCCTGACCGAGACCGCCGGCGAGGAACTGCGGCTGCGGGCCACCGGCCCGCTGGAAGAGCTTGTCGCCGCGCTTCACCAGCGGCGGGTCGCCGCCCGACTCGCGGCTGATCGACGGGCCGTGCTGCTGGCGGCACCAACGGCCGAGGCGCTTGCGAGTCTCTGGGACGAGGTGGCTCGGATCGGCGTCGACGTCGTGTCCCTCGAGCCCGATCGCCGCCCGCTGGAAGACGTTTTTCTAGCGGCCCTGGCAGGCCCGGAGGAGGCGAGCCATGCCCCTGCATGATGTCGGCTATCGGCCCTGGCCGGGTCGGCCCCGGCCCGGCGGGGCCGCCGGCGTGATCGCCACCACCGGCATCCGGCTGACCTGGAAGAGCCGCTGGCTGCGGCGGGTGCTGTTCTTCGCCTGGAGTCCGGCCGTAATGTTTGCTGCCGGCTTCTTCGCCTTCGAGCAGGCCCTCGACGAGGGCGTGATCACGGCCGGCCGCACTGCGATCGGCCGGCTCGACGGACTCCAGATGATCGGCTCTTTGGTGGCTGAATCGCTCGGCGGCCGGCTCGACGACCCCGCCGAAGCCCGCCGCACGGTCTGGTCGCGGCTCCTGCTGGCCTTCATGCGAGCCCCGCAGGCGATGCTCCTGGCAGTCGTGGTGGGACTGGTCGCGCCGCGGCTGATTGCCGATGACCTGCGGGCGAAGGCCTGGCTCTTTTATTTCACACGCCCGCTGTCCCGCTTCGAGT
>CALGAS010000395.1 GCA_937959175.1 uncultured bacterium
GCGCGGGACCGAGTTGCTGGTGGGCTAGGGGGTGAGGAGGAGCGGGCCGCCGCCGGTGCGGCCAGCCGATCACCGCTGGGGGCGGCCCTGCTGCCGGGGCTCATGTTTGTGGCGGCGGCGGTCGCGCTCTTGGTCGCCGGGCCACGGCTGGCGGCGACTGCCGACCGGCTGGCCGAGGCGACCGGGCTGGGCCGCACCTTCGTCGGCACGACCCTCGTGGCGGTCACCACCTCGCTGCCGGAGTTGGTCGCCTCGATTGCGGCGGTCCGAATGGGGGCCTTCGATCTTGCGATCGGCAACACCTTCGGCAGTAACGCCTTCAACATGGTGCTCTTCGTGCCGTTGGACGCCTGCCACGAGGGGCCGCTGTTTGTCGCTGTCTCGCCGGCCCATGCCGTGACGGCGGTGGCGGTGATCGTGGCGACGGCGGTGGCCGTCCTCGGGCAGCTCTACCATGAGGAACGACGGATCCCGATCTTCGAGCCTGACGCGGTGCTCGTGCTCCTGGTCGTGCTCGGAGCCCTCTTGATGGTCTATCGGCTTTCATGACGTCTGCCCCGCCCAACGCGACCGCCGGCGGATCGGCGGCCGGAGATCGGGCCTCGCCTGTCGCCTGGCACGCCCTGCCGGCGGCGGAGGTCGCTCGCCGGCTTGAGACCGGGCTGCAGCAGGGGCTGACGGCGGCCGAGGCCGGCCGGCGGCGAGCGGAGGTCGGAGACAACGTGCTCCGCGAGCGGCCACCGGAGCGGTGGTGGCGGAAGCTGCTGCGGCAGTTTCAGGAGCTGGTGATCTGGATCCTGATCGTGGCGGCGGTGATCGCGGCGGTGATGGGAGACTGGGCCGACGCCGCGGCGATTGTGGCGATCGTGCTCGTGAACGCGATTATCGGCTTTCTCCAGGAGGAGCGGGCCCAGGCGGCGCTGGCAGCCCTCCAGCGGATGTCGGCCCCGCTGGCCAAGGTGATCCGAGACGGTGAGGCCCGTTCGATCCCAGCCCGCGAGGTGGTGCCCGGCGATCGGCTCGAACTCGAGGCGGGCGACGCGGTGCCGGCCGACGCCCGCCTGGTCGAGTCGTTCTCGCTGCGGCTGCAGGAGTCTGCCCTGACGGGTGAGAGCGTGCCGGTCGACAAGGACGCCGCTGCCGAGCTGGCGGCCGACACCCCGCTCGGTGATCGCCGCACGATTGCCCACGCGGGAACCGTCGTGGCGGCGGGCCATGCCGCGGCGGTGGTGGTCGCCACCGGGATGGAGACCGAGCTGGGCCGGATTGCCAGCCTCCTCGAGGCAGGCCAGCCCGAGACGACGCCCCTCCAGCGGCGGCTGGCGGAGCTGGGCCGGGTGCTGATCGCGGTCTGCCTCGTCGTGGTCGCGGTGATCTTCGGCCTCGAGGTCTGGCGGCACGGGGGCCTGGCCGCGATGTGGGCCGACGGCACCTTCACCGAGGTACTCCTCAGAGCGGTCAGCCTGGCGGTGGCGGCGGTGCCCGAGGGGCTCCCGGCGGTGGTGACGGTGGTGCTCGCCATCGGCCTGCAACGGATGGTGGCCCGCAACGCGCTGGTCCGACGGCTACCGAGCGTCGAGACCCTGGGTAGCGTGACGGTGATCTGCTCTGACAAAACCGGCACGCTGACCCGCAACGAGATGACCGTCCGCGAGATCGTGACCGCCGCCGGCCGCTGGCACGTCAGCGGCGCCGGCTACGCGCCGCAAGGGAGTTTTCTGCGGGAAGGCTCGTCCGATGGCGGAGCCGAGGAGCCGACGGCGGTGGTCGTCGACGAGCCCGACCTCCGCCGGCTGCTCGAGATCGCGGCCCGTTGCAACAACGCCGAGGTGCAGCCCGGGGGCGATGGAGCAGCCTGGCAGGTGGTCGGCGATCCGACCGAGGGGGCGCTGGTCGTGGCAGCGCTCAAGGGGGGCATCTCGCGGGATGAGCCGGCCGAGCCGGTCGTCTTTGAGATTCCCTTTGACTCCGACCGCAAGCGAATGAGCGTGGTCGTGAAGCTCGCCGACGGCGGCCGGGTGCTCGAGACGAAGGGGGCCACCGAGGCGGTCCTGCCCTGCTGCGTCGCCGAGCGGCGGGAGGGCAAGGATGTGCCGCTCTCGGCTGAGCGGCGGGAGGAGATCCTCGCGGCCGCCGAGGGCCTGGCCGACCGGGCCCTGCGGGTCCTATCGCTCGCCTGCCGGCCGCTGGCGACGGGAGAGTCGGTCGAGGCGGAGCCCGACGCCGCCGAGCGCAACCTGATCCACATCGGGCTCGTCGGAATGATCGACCCGCCCCGTGAGGAGGTCAGGCGGGCGGTCGAGCAGTGCCGTACCGCCGGGATCAGGCCGGTGATGATCACCGGCGATCATCCCGCCACGGCGCTGGCGATCGGCCGCGAACTGGGCATGGCCGACGGGGCCGGCCGGGCGGTGACGGGGGCGGAACTCGACCGGCTCGACGAGGCGGGGCTCGCGAAGGAGGCGGCGTCGATCGCCGTCTACGCCCGGGTCTCGGCGGAGCACAAGCTTCACGTGGTCGAGGCCTTGAAGCGGGCAGGGGCGGTGGTGGCGATGACCGGCGACGGTGTCAACGATGCCCCGGCGGTCAAGGCGGCCGACATCGGAATCGCGATGGGAATCACCGGCACCGACGTCACCAAGGAAGCCTCCGACATGGTGCTGACCGACGACAACTTCGCCTCGATCGTCAGCGCGGTCGAGGAGGGCCGCGGCATCTACGACAACATCCAGAAGTTCATCCACTACCTGCTTTCCTGCAACACCGGTGAAGTCCTGCTGATGTTCGTGGCGGCGGTGGCCGGCTGGCCCGCGCCTTTGGCCGCGATCCAGATTCTCTGGCTCAACCTCGTCACCGACGGCCTGCCGGCGCTGGCTCTGGGCCTCGAGCCCCCCGAGGCCGACATCATGAACCGGCCGCCGCGGCCACCCCGCGAGGCGGTGATCACGCCGGCCCGCGGAGCCTTGATCCTTGCCCACGGCGTGATCGTGGCGGCGGTAGCGCTGGCCGCCTTCTGGTGGACCTGGCAGGGCGACCCCGAGCGGCTGCCCCATGCCCGGACGGTCACCTTCTGCGTGGCGGCCTTCAGCCAGCTCTTCTTCGCGATCGGCTGCCGCAGCGACCACCGGACGGCCTTCGGACTCGGCTTCTTCTCAAACCCCTGGCTGCTGGCGGCGATTGCCGTCTCGGCTCTGTTGCAGATCAGCGTGGTCACGCTCCCCTACGCCCAGGACGTGTTCCAGGTCGGCTCTCAGCTCGGCGGTGAGTGGCTTTGGATCCTGGCCTGGTCGCTCGTGCCGGTGACGGTGATCGAACTGGCCAAGGGGGCCGTCGCGGTGACGCGGCTCACTGCCAGCGGTAGGCGGTGAGGCCCTCGAGGTCGCGGACGTAGATGTCGCGGCCCTCGACCGCCAGGTGGGCCCAGCTCTCTCCCTCGCTCACTTTCGCCTCGCCGACCAGTTCAAACGAGGCGGGTGTGGCCCGGATCAGCCGCAGCTCGCCCGTCTCATCGAGGGCAAGAATCATCTCGCCGTTGGCGACCAGGCTCCAATACTTTCCGAACGGTTTGGTGATCCAGGTCTCCTCGCCGCTGGCCAGGTCGAGGCAGGAAAACCGCTGGTTGCGAAGATGCAGATAGGCGTGGCCACCGATTACGATCGGGCTCGACATGTAGCCCTGGACCTTGTTTCGCCAGAGCTGCTCAACCGGCTTCTCGTCGCTGGCCGGATCGACGGCGTAGAGAAACGAGCCGCCCCCGTAGCTCGTGGTGAAGACCTTCCCGTCGTGGACGGTGGGGGTGACGATGTTCATCCCGCGAAAGGCCTTGATAGGCGTCCTCCAGAGGACGGTGCCCTGCTCGGGATCGACTCCGGCCAGGTCGTTTCTCGTCTGGACGAGGATCTGGGGCATGTCGCCCAGCACGACCGGGTAGGGCGACGAGAAGGCGCTCCCAGACATCCCGCCGCCGTCATCGAGCACCCGCCAGATGATCTCGCCGCTGGCCTTGTCGAGCTTCACGAAGCCGCCGCCGGCCTGCACGTAGACATGCTCCCCGATTACCAGCGGGCTCGAGACGAAGCCGAAGGAGGGCAGCGGGCTCTCGAGGGCCTTCATGAAGTCGACCCGCCAGTTCTCCTTGCCGGTGGCCGCGTCGAGGCAGACGAGCAGATCCCGCATCCCGGCGACGAAGACGCGGCCGGAGTCGACGCAGGGCGTGGCCCGGATCCAGGAGCCGTTGGAGGCGGCGAAGAAGGGCACGCTCATCGCCCCTTCCCACTCGGCCTGCCAGAGTTCCGCTCCGGTGGCGGCGTCGATCGCCCGGACATGCTCCGTCTTTTTGTCGCGGGTCTCGGTGACGATCACCGCCGTCCGGCCGTCGCCGAGGCCGGCGAGCACCGGCCCGGAATAACTCGGCCCCAGCTCGATCCGCCAGCGGCGTTCAAGCCGCT
>CALGAS010000396.1 GCA_937959175.1 uncultured bacterium
GGCTCACCCCAAACTTGAGTGATCCGAGTAATCTCACGGATCCTTCACGCAGCGGAACCCGATGTGGTTGGTGCTGCTCGTGATCTCACCCTTGCCCCGGGTGCCGATGATGTAGCGGGAGCAGTATTGGTCGCTGCAGAGAAAGGAGCCCCCCCGCTGCACCCGCTTGGCCTGGCCCGGCTCCTGCGGGTCGAAGCTGTCGGCCGGACCGCGGGGGTTGTCGGCGACATCGCCACGGCGGGCCGCCCGGGCGTAGGTGTCGGGCCGATACCAGTCGCTGCACCACTCCCAGACGTTCCCCGACATGTCGAACAGCCCATAGCCGTTGGGCCGATAGCGACCGACCGGGGCGATGCCGGCGAAGCCGTCGGCGGCGGTGTCCGCGATGGGAAATCGCCCCTGCCAGGTGTTGGCCATCCAACTGCCGTCAGGCCGGAAGGCGGTGCCCCACGGGTAGGGCTCGCCGGCGAGGCCTCCCCGCGCGGCAAACTCCCACTCGGCTTCGGTCGGCAGCCGCTTGCCGGCCCAGGCAGCGTAGGCCTCGGCATCCTCGTACGCGATGTGAACCACCGGATCATCTCCGTGGCCCTCGACGGAGCTCTCCGGGCCGAGCGGGTGCCGCCAGCAGGCTCCGGGGACGTACGCCCACCACTGCAGATGGGCGGCCCCGCCGCCGTTGCGGAGGGCCACGGCCTGCGAGGGCGGGGTGAAGACGATCGAACCGGCCACCAGATTTTCCGGTGCCGCATCCGGGAAGTCCTCTGCCGAAGGCTTTTGTTCAGCGACGGTGACATGACCGGTGGCTTCGACGAAGGCGGCGAACTCGTCGTTGGTCACTTCGTGGATATCCATCCAGAACCCGCCGACTCGCACCCGATGGATCGGTCGGGCATCGACCATCGGATCGACGCCGCCATGAGGAATCCGCCGGGGATCAGCACACCCCATCGAGAATGCTCCGCCGGGAATCCACGCCATCCCGGCTGGCGGCTCGTCCGACGGATCGAGCGGGCCAGGCTCTGTCGGTGCGAAAGGCCCCGCACGGACGTCGACGGCCGGCTCGCCCCCGGCATCGCCAGGCTCGAGCGGGCGGGGGGGCGGAGCCGAGCAGGCTGCTACCGTAGCCAGCAGAGGAACTGCCCATGCCACGACTGGAAGGCGGTGTGCTGCCGGAGTGGTGCCACGCTGCCCGCAGCCCGCTGCCCGTTTCATGCTGTCTTTCGCTGGAGGGTTCGCTCGATTCGTCGCCGGAGCTGCCGCCGCCGGGATGGCTTCCACCACTTGGTGAATGCTCGGCGGGCCTCGGTGGCCCGGGTGTCTTCAGCCTTGCGGAGCGCCACGAGGGCCGCACGATCGGGCCCCATGTCCTTTTCCTTGGCGAGCCGACGGAGCCGGTCGGAGGCAGCGGCGTGGTCTGTGAACTCCCCGAGGTTGTTCTGGAGTTCCTCGAGGGCTGCCGAGCAGGCCGCCCGCTGGGCTGGCGGAAACACGACGGCAAAAATCTCGATCGCGTAGCGGAGTTTCTTGCCCTCGATCCGCAGCCGGTGAATGTCGGCCGCCGTTCGGGACGTCTGCTTGGCACGGCTGAAAAACCGTTCCAGCAGCGGCCGCATCCGCTGTCGGCCATAGTCGGCAAAACTGATCTCCGTCGTGGAGGCGGCAACCGCCTCCAGCAGCCGCTCGACCCGATCGGGCCAGTCGGCCGCCACCAGCCGCTCACGAACCTCCCGGATCGGCTCCCGAGCCACGTCCCGTCGCTTGCCCAGCATCGCCACCAGACGCTGCCGAGCTCGGGCGGCCTTGGCCGAGTGCGTCTGGCACTCGTCGGCTCCTGGCTCCCGCTGGAGGCGATCGGTCAGCACGTCGAGGTCCCGCGTATCTCCGGCCGCCCGCCGGATCCGCCGCAGCCATTTTTCGAACCAGGCCCGCTGCTTGCCAGGAACAAGGTCACGAAAAGCTGCCAGGGCGGCGAGCGACCGCCTCGTGGCCACCCGCAACTGATGCACCGCTTCCGGGTCATGCCGGGGTCGGCAGGCGGCCGACAATCTACTCCACGCGGCCTCGAGACGCTTGCGGAGCGTGCGTGCCGCCACGCGTGGCACAGGAGTCTTTCCAGAGTCGCTCACCGCCCACCTGGTCGATCGCTTCATATCGCCGCGAGGCCCCGGAACACGGCCCATGCCAACGGCCAGACCGACCGCCGCCGAACATCTGACCATTCACCAATGTATGCCCGGGCCAGGCCCGCTGCCAGCAGGGAGCTCACGGCCGACGGGCGACGTCTCCAGCCGCGGGAGCCGGCACCTCGCCGGGAAGCGGCGGCTTGCTGATGGTGATTTCCGAGGTAAAGACCGTGCCACTGCCCATCGCTCCCTCGCCGCTCCAGAGCCGACCGGTCAGGGCGACACGGTCGCCCGGGGCGACCAGATCGAGCCGACCGGCATCGATCGAGGCAATCGCGTCAGGGGCGAGGGTGACCATCAGCCGTCGCAGGCGACCGGCCTCGATGGCGAGCGTCACCGTGTCCTTGCGAACCGCCCGCACCGTCCCCACGATCCGCCGCCGGCCACCGGGCTCGACGGGATCGGGACGAAAATCGGCCGGCGGCGTCACGACGTCAAAACCGGCAACTGGTTCGCTGATCCGGCCATCCTGGTCGACATCCGCCGTCAGCCGAATCGTGAAGCCAGGTCGCAGGACCGCAGCGGGCATCCGGCCGGTGACACGCAGCCGGGAAACGCCCGCCGGATGGAGCTGGGCCACGAGCGGCTCCTGCGGGCTGACTGCCGCCGGCTCACGGAAGGCGACCATCCCGCCAGCGAGGCTGCCCGAGACGGCCACCACGATCCCCTCGTAGTCGGCCTCGGGGAGCCGGTCGATCAACAGCTTGTTCCGCTGGACGGGCTCGGTAATCGCCCGGTTGGTGCCGCGGCAGGCACCGAGATTCCAGAGCCGCTGATAGGCCTGCTGAAGCTCGTGTGACTTATAGAAGACACCCCATTGAATGGTGCCGTCGGCCGCCAGAGGTGCGGGATGCTCCTGGCTGTCGGCATAGGGGTCGTAGGGCGTCAACTGCCCCTGCGCGACAGGCTGGGCGAAGAGGGCGGCACACGTCAGGCACAGCGGGAAGATACGGCGAACCATTGGCAGCGCTCCAGGCATAGGAAAGCATCACAACTCCCCTTGAGGCTAGTTCGGCAGCCGAGCCGATTCAAAAAAGCACGCTTCGCTTTTCTCGCCCGCAGCCGCACGTCCTGCGGGACCCCGCCAGATCGCACGACCGGACACTGCGGGACGACCGGTCGCGGTCGGCCGCTGAGCCATTCGGCGGCAGCTCGATGAGGCCTACTCGGAATCGCCTGGCAGCTCGAGGGTGGCCACACCGGGCGAGACGCCCTCGCCGGACTCCGCCGCCTCGGACGTTTCCGCCGCTGCCTCCAGCAGCGGGAACTGGCGAGCCAGCATGTCCTCTCGATCGAGCCGCAGTTCCTCCAAGGCCTCCGGACGCACCCGTACCTCGGCCGACTGGAAGGTGTTGAACCCGGTTCCTGCCGGGATCAGGTGGCCGAGGATGACGTTTTCCTTGAGCCCGACCAGGTTGTCGGTCTTCCCTGCCAGGGCCGCCTCGGTGAGCACCTTGGTCGTCTCTTGGAAACTGGCGGCCGAGATGAAGCTCGAACTCTGCACGCTCGCCTTGGTGATGCCGAGCAGCTGGGTGCTGGCCGAGGCCGGTTTGGGCGACGATCCCTTGGCCGGCGATCCCCCCAGCATCTCGATCTGGGCGTTCTTTTCCGAGAGGACATCCTTGGGCACGATCTCACCAACCGCAAACTCGCTGTCACCCTTGTCGGTGATCTTCACCGATTTGGCGACCAGTTCGTTGGCACGCCGGAACTCGAACCGATCCATCACGCTACCAGGCAACAGGTCGGTATCACCAACGGTCTCGATCTTCATCTTGCGAAGCATCTGCGAGACGATGATCTCGATGTGCTTGTCGTCGATGTCGACCCGCTGGCTGCGGTAGACATTCTGGATTTCCCGCACCAGATACTTCTGCACCTCCTCCTCGCCGGAGATCCGGAGGATGTCGTGGGGCACCAGCGGACCGTCGACCAGCGCCTCGCCGGCCCGGACATGGTCGCCGTGGTGTACCCGGAGATGCTTGCCGTGAGCCACGAGATGCTCGTGCTCGACGCCGCTCTCGTTCTTGACGATGATCGAACGCTTGCCGCGACGCTTCTCTTTGCTGATCTCCACGATCCCGTCGCTCTCGGCCATGATCGCCGGATCCTTCGGCTTGCGGGCCTCGAAGATCTCGGTCACCCGCGGCAGACCCCCGGTAATGTCCTGCGTGCCGCTGGCCTCACGAGGCGTCTTGGCGAGCACGTGGCCCGCCTTGACCATCTCGCCCGGCGAGACCTCGATGTAGGCCTTCTCGGGCAGGTAGTAGAACTCCTGAATCTGTCCGCTCTCATCCTCAATGACGATCTGCGGATGGTAGACGCCCTTGTGCTCCATCACCATTCGCCGGAGATGACCGCTGGGATCCTTCTCGATACGAAGGGTCTCGCCCTCGACGACGTCTTCATACCGCACCTTGCCGGCGACTTCCGCCAGGATCGGGATCGAGTGGGGGTCCCACTGGACGAGGACCGTGCCCGGCTTGACCTCCTGGTTTTCCGCAACCTTCAGAATGCCGCCGGCGGGAATCTCGAACTTGTCGAGTTCGTGCCCCTTGGCGTCGACGATCGCGATCTCGCAGTTGCGGGCGAGGACGATCGACTCGCCCTGCTCGTTTTCGACCGTCCGCAGACGGGTGAACTTGACCGTGCCCGCCCGCTTCGACTTGTACTCGCTCTCTTCGATGGCCCGCTGGCCGACGCCACCGATGTGGAAGGTCCGCATCGTCAGCTGCGTGCCGGGCTCGCCGATGCTCTGGGCCGCGATGATGCCGACCGCCATTCCCTCCTCGACCAGCGAGCCGGTCGAGAGGTCCATTCCGTAGCAGAGCCGGCAGACGCCCAGCGGCGCCTCGCAGGTGAGCGGGCTGCGAACCTGGATCTTCTCGAGGCCGAGCTCCTCGATCTGGGCGGCGATCGAGCGGGTGATCAGTTCGTCTTCGTGGACGATCGTCTCGCCGGTCTTGGGGTTGGTGATCGGCTCACGGCTGACCCTCCCCCGGATGCTGTCGGCCAGGCTGACGTCAACCTTTTCACCTCGATAAAGGACGGTCTTGGTGATGCCCTGCGTCGTCGCGCAGTCGTGCATCGTGACGACGACGTTTTGGGCCACGTCAGCGAGCTTCCGGGTCAGATAGCCCGAGTCAGCCGTCTTGAGCGCCGTATCTGCCAGGCCCTTGCGGGCGCCGTGGGTGGAGCTGAAATACTCCAGCACCGTCAGGCCCTCCCGGAAGTTGGCCTTGATCGGTGTCTCGATGATTTTGCCCGACGGCTTGGCCATCAGGCCGCGCATTCCGGCGAGCTGGCGAATCTGCTCCACGCCGCCGCGGGCACCCGACTGGGCCATCAACTGGATCGGATTGACGTAGCCGCTCCGCCGGTTGTCCTTGGTGTCGGTGTCCTGCTCCAGCTCGGCCATCATCTCCTTGGTGATCTGCTCGCGGGCATGCGTCCAGGCATCGAGCACCGAGTTGTATCGCTCGCCGTCGGTGATCACGCCCTTCTGATACCGCTTGAGGATTTTCAGCACTTCCTTCTCGGCATCACCGATGATCTTCGTCTTGTTGGACGGGGTGATCAGATCGTCGGTCGCAAACGAAAGCCCGCTGCGGGTGCTCCAGCTGAAGCCGACCCGGTTCATGTCGTCGAGCAGATCGATCGTGCTCCGCCGGCCCAGCAGCAGGTAGCAATCGGAGATCACCCGGGCCAGCTCACCCGACTTCATCGGGATGTTGTAGAACAGCATCGGTTCGGGAAGGATCGAGTTGAACAGCACCCGGCCCGCGGTCGTCTCGACCACGGCCCCCGGCTCGGTCGCCTCGCCCTCCGCCTTGAGCCGGCGGGTGGCCGGCAGGCGAACCTTGATCAGGGCATGGGTGTCGACCTTGCCCAGGCCATGGGCGAGCTCGACCTCGGCGAAGTCCTTGAAGACCATCCCCTCGCCTTTGCGGCCGGGCATCGCCATCGTGAGGTAGTAGCAGCCCATCACCACGTCCTGGCTTGGCGAAATGATCGGGTTGCCATTGGCCGGGCTGAAGATGTTGTTGGTGGCGAGCATCAGCGTGTGCGCCTCGACCTGCGCCTCGATCGAAAGCGGCAGATGAACCGCCATCTGGTCGCCGTCGAAGTCGGCGTTGAAGCCCTTGCAGACCAGCGGATGGAGCTTGATCGCGTTGCCCTCGACGAGCACCGGCTCGAAGGCCTGGATGCCCATGCGATGGAGCGTCGGCGCGCGATTGAGCAACACCGGGTGGTTGTGGATCACCTCCTCGAGGATGTCCCAGACCTCGGCGTCCTTCCGCTCGAGCATCTTCTTGGCGCTCTTGATCGTGTCGGCATGGCCGAGCTCCTTGAGCCGGCGGATGATGAACGGCTGGTAGAGCTCCAGCGCGATCTTCTTGGGCAAGCCGCACTGGTGGAGCCGGAGCGTCGGCCCCACGACGATCACGCTTCGGGCCGAGTAGTCAACCCGCTTGCCGAGGAGATTCTCGCGAAACCGCCCCTGCTTACCCTTGATCATGTCGGTCAGGCTCTTGAGCGGACGATTGCTCGAGGCGAGCACCGGCCGCTTGCAGCGGTTGTTGTCAAACAGCGCGTCGACCGACTGCTGGAGCATCCGCTTCTCGTTGCGGATGATCACCTCGGGGGCGTTGAGGTCGACCAGCTTCTTGAGCCGGTTGTTGCGGTTGATGATCCGCCGGTAGAGATCGTTGAGGTCGCTGGTGGCGAAGTTGCCGCTGTCGAGCATCACCAGCGGCCGCAGATCGGGCGGAATCACCGGGATCACGTCGAGCACCATCCACTCGGGCTTGTTCTCGCTGTCGCGGATCGCCTCGACGATCTTGAGCCGATTGACGAGATCCTTCTTCTTCTGCTTCGAGTTGGTCGTGGCGAGTTCCTCCCGGAGCTCCCGCGAGAGGGCCACCAGGTCGAGCCCCAGCAGGAGCTTGCGGACGGCCTCGGCCCCCATCTCGGCCTCAAAGGCTCCTTCGCCGTAGGTGGCCCGGGCCTCGCGGTACTCCTCTTCCGAGAGGAGCTGCTGCTTCTTCAGCGGCGTGTCCTTGGGATCGAGAACGACGTAGTCCTGGAAGTAGATCACCTTCTCCAGGCTCGAGGTCTTCATGTCGAGCAGCGCGCCGAGCCGGCTCGGCATCGCCTTGAAGAACCAGATATGGACCACCGGCGCGGCCAGCTCGATGTGGCCCATCCGCTTCCGACGGACCTTGCTCTGCGTCACCTTGACCTGGCAGCGGTCGCAGATCATGCCCTTGTACTTCATGCCCCGGTACTTGCCGCAGGAGCATTCCCAGTCCTTTTCCGGGCCAAAGATCTTCTCGCACATCAGCCCGTCCTTTTCGGGCCGGAACGTGCGGTAGTTGATCGTCTCGGGCTTCTTGACCTCGCCGAACGACCAGCTGCGGATGTCGTGCGGACGGGCAAGGCTGATCTTGACCGATGAATAATCGTTGACGCGATCGTAGGTGGTTTCACCGATGCTCACGAGTGCCTCTCCTGGGAACCTGGTTTGCTGTCCGGGCGGATGGTGTGACGAAGGCGGGAGGCCGGCGGCGGGGCCGGACATCCCAGCGGGGCCGGCCACGCTGGCCTCCCCGCTCGAACTCAGACCCTTCTCTTCTCGAGCTGCATGTTGAGGGCGAGCCCGCGAATCTCGTTGGTCAGCACGTCAAAGCTGGCCGGCGTGCCGGCCTCGAGGGTGTTCTCCCCCTTGACCATGCTCTCGTAGATTTTGGTCCGTCCCTCCACGTCGTCGCTCTTGACGGTGAGCAACTCCTGAAGGATGTAGGCGGCCCCGTATGCCTCCAAGGCCCAGACTTCCATCTCGCCGAACCGCTGGCCGCCGAAACGGGCCTTCCCGCCCAGGGGCTGCTGGGTGATCAGCGAGTAGGGGCCCGTCGACCGGGCATGCACCTTGTCGTCGACGAGGTGATGGAGCTTCAGCATGTAGATGTAGCCCACCGTCGTTTCCTGCTCGAGCGGCTCGCCGGTGCGACCGTCGAAGAGCTGGGCCTTGCCGTGTCGCGGCAGGCCTGCATCGTCGAGCAGCGCGTTGATCTCTTCCTCGCTGGCCCCGTCGAAGACCGGCGTGATCGCCTGAAAGCCGAGCACCTTGCCCGCCCAGCCAAGATGGGTCTCGAGGATCTGCCCCACGTTCATCCGGCTGGGCACGCCGAGCGGGTTGAGCAGAATCTGGAGGGGCGTGCCGTCGGCGAGGAAGGGCATGTCTTCCTTGGGAAGGACCTTCGCAATCACGCCCTTGTTGCCGTGCCGGCCGGCCATCTTGTCGCCGACGGAAATCACCCGCTTGGCGGCGACGTAGACCTTCACCATCTGAAGGACGCCGGGACGCAGCTCGTCGCCCCGCTTGAGGCTGTTGATCCGGCGATCCCGGGCGTCGATCGCATCCTCGACAGCCGGCCACATCGCCTTGACGATCTTGTCGACCTCCGCCCGCCGCTGGGGCGAACGAGTGTCGATCTCGGCCGGCTGGAAGGAGGCCGCCCGTTCGGCCACGACCTTGTGGTCCTGGTTGCGAACCAACGGGCTGCCGTCGGCCGCGGGGAGCGGTTTCTGAAGGATCTTCTCGATCTCGGTGACCATCTCGACGAAGGCCTCGGCGATCCGCAGATTGCCCTCGCTCTCGGCCTCCTTGACCTGCTTCTGGAACTCCCGCTGCTCCTCCTCCGAGAGGCTCATCTGCCGCGAGAACTTCTCGGTGGCGATCACGATCCCCTCGACGCCGGAAGGCACTTCCAGCGAGTCGTTCTTCACGTCCTCGCCGGCCCGGCCGAAGATCGCGTGCAACAGTTTCTCCTCCGGCGTCAGCTCGGTCTTGCTCTTGGGCGAAACCTTGCCGACGAGGATGTCGTTAGGGCGAACGTAGGTGCCGATCCGAACAATGCCGTTCTCATCGAGATTGTGCAGGGCCCGCTCACCGACGTTCGGGATGTCGCGGGTGAACTCCTCGCGGCCGAGCTTCGTCTCGCGGATCTCGATGTCGTATTCCTCGATGTGAATCGAGGTGTAGACGTCCGCCTCCACCAGTTCCTCGCTGATGATGATGGCGTCCTCGAAATTGAAGCCGTCCCAGGCCATGAACCCGACGAGCACGTTGCGACCGAGGGCCAGTTCACCCTGGAAGGTGGCCGCCCCATCGGCGATCACCTGCCCCTTCTCGACCTTCTGGCCGGACGTGACGATCGGCTTCTGGTTCTGGCAGGTCCGTTCATTGAGACCGACGTACTTCCGCAGCGGGTAGGTGTCGACGCCAGGGGCGGAACCGGCCGGCGTGATCTCGATCGTTTCGGCATCGACGTAACTGACCGTCCCCTTGCGGGCCGCCCGGACGAGGAGCCCGGAGTTGGTCGCCACATCCCGCTCCATGCCGGTGGCCACGATCGGCGGCTCCGTCACCAACAGCGGCACCGCCTGACGCTGCATGTTGGACCCCATCAAGGCGCGATTGGCGTCGTCGTGCTCGAGGAAGGGAATCAGGCCTGCCGAGACACCGACCATTTGGCTCGGTGCCACGTCGATGTACTCGATCGCCTCGGCCGGCACGAGCACGAAGTCGCCACGGTAGCGAGCGATGATCGTGTTCCCGACAAGCTTGCCGTCCTGGACAGGGGCATCGGCGGGAGCCAGGTGGGCGTCATGCTCCTCGTCGGCCCGCAGCCAGACGACGTCGTCGGTCAGCTTGCTCTTGGAGACCTTGCGATACGGGGTCACCAGGAAGCCGTAGGAGTCGACACCGGAATAGATCGCGAGGCTTGAAATCAGTCCGATATTCGTGCCTTCCGGCGTCTCGATCGGACAGATTCGGCCGTAATGCGAAATATGGACGTCGCGGACCTCGAAGCCGGCCCGCTTTCGATTGAGGCCACCCGGCCCGAGGGCCGAGAGCCGCCGCTCATGGGTGAGCATCGAGAGCGGGTTGGTCTGGTCGACCACCTGCGAGAGCTCGCCCCGACCGAAGAAATATTCGATCGCCGCCGAGATGCTCTTGGGGTTGATCAGCGTCCGCGGCGTCATCTCGGCCGCATCTTTGAGGCTCATCCGCTCCTGGACGGTCCGCCGCAGCTTGAGGAAGCCCTTGCGGAGCTCGTCGCTGGCGAGCTCGTCGATCGTTCGCAGCCGCCGGTTGCCGAGGTGGTCGATGTCGTCGACCTCGACCTCTCCCTCGCCCTCGCTGAGCTTCAGCATGTAGCGAATGGCCGCGATCAGATCTTCGGCCCGGAGCGTCATTTCCGTCTCGGGCACGTCGAGGCCCAACTTGCGGTTGATCCGGAACCGGCCCACCCGGCCGAGCCGATAGCGATTGGCATCCTTGAACTTCTCGTCGAACAAGACCCGCGCCTTGTCGAGGGCCGCCGGATTGCCCGGCCGCAGCCGCTGATAGATCCGCACCAGCGCATCCTCGTGGCTCGGCGCCAGGCCGGTCTTTCGCTTCGACTCGTCGGCATCCTCCCGGAGGCTGTTCATGATCAGGGGAACCTTCTGCTCCTCCATCACCTCCACTGCCGGGAGGCCCGAGGTGCAGATCAGTTCGGCCTGGTCGGCGGTGATCGTGGCACCTGCCTCGACGATGATCTCGCCGGCCCGTTCGCTCGCCTTCGGGTAGACGATGTTGTCGACGGCGATCTTGCCCGTCAGCTTGCCGACGCTCCGGCTGCCGGCCACCTTCTCCTTGCTGGTCTTGTAGAACAGCTTGAGAATCTCGGAATCCTGGCTGTACTTCGGATCCATCGCCCGCAGGAGCGTCAGCGCGGAAAACTTCCCGCTCTGGTCGATGCGAACCTGCAGCGCGTCCTTCTTCGAGACGTTGAGCTCGATCCAACTGCCCCGCTCCGGGATGATCCGGCAGTTGTGCGTCTTGCGGTCGGCCGATTCGGTGTCGGCCACAAAGTCGATTCCGGGGGAGCGGTGGAGCTGGCTGACGACCACCCGCTCCGCACCGTTGATGATGAACTCACCCCCGCCGAGCATGATCGGCACATCGCCGAGATAGACCTCTTCCTCGATCGGCTGCTCCCGGGTCAGCCGGAGAACGACCCGCAGAGGCCGACCGTAGGTGAGCCGCAACTGACGGCATTCGTCGGGATCGTAGCGGGGCTTGCCCAGCTCGTAGCGGACGTATTCGAGCTTGACCGTCTTGTCGTAGCTCTCGATCGGGAAGATTTCCCGGAGGACGCCCTCGATCCCCTGATCCTTCCGCTTGGACGGCGGAACGTCGTATTGCAAGAAAGCGTCAAAAAATCGCGTCTGGATCTCGGTGAGGTCAGGAATGGCCTGGCTGGCACGGCTGCTGCCGAACTGTCGGATCTCGGTGGGCTGGAGGCGGCGAACGGCGCTGGTTGCCATGAAGGGGCGACTCCTCAGACGAAGGTTGCTCAGAAAAACGACAGGCCGCCGGCAGGCGGCAGCACGACACGGTCAGACTGTCAGCGGACGATCACCACCGCAGCCGCGACAAAACTGCAAGCGAGAACGGCCAAACGGCGGGAAGACAACCGAAGGTTCGGCAGCATGGAGCAGCGACCGCCTGGCGGCCACGGATCGAGGGAGGGACAGACGGGGCGACGACCTTGCAAAAACTATACCGTTTTTCCGGCCAGGGGCCAAATTGGCCGCCCGGCCTGGGATTTTCGGGGTTCTTACTTGATCGAAACCTTCGCCTTGGCCTCCTCGAGCTCCTTGACCAACTTCTCGGCGTCGGCCTTGGAGATGCCCTCCTTGACCTTGGCGGGCGCGCCCTCGACCAGGTCCTTGGCCTCCTTCAGGCCCAGACCCGTCGCAGCACGAACCACCTTGATGACCCCGATCTTGTTGTCGCCGAAGCTTTCGAGCACGACGTCAAACTCGGTCTTCTCGGCAGCAGCCTCGCCGCCACCGTCGCCGCCGGCGCCACCGGCCGGAGCCGCCATCATGACCGCCCCACCCGATGCCGGCTTGATCCCGTGCACTTCGTCGAGGTAATCAGAAAGTTCCTTGGCCGCCTTGAGCGTCAGCCCGACGATCTTGTCGCCGAGTTCCTTGGTATCGGCGGAAAATTCACGAGTCGCTTCAGCCGTTGCCATCGATCCGGGTCCTCTTTCCTGCGTTATCCGCGGCCACCCGCCCGCCGGAGGCCGCCTGGTTCAAAAAATGATGCGGGGGTCAATCTGGGCTCGCTTCGGGATCAGGTCGCTGTTGGACCTGCCCAGATCGCCGAGCCCCTCGTTGTACCATCGATTTTTTCCGGGTGAAGCCCCCCTCCCGAAATCTGCCGGCCGGAGCCTGCGGGAGGAGGAGCGGCTTCGCTTCAGGCCGCCGGAGCCTCCTCCTTTTCGAGGCCCTCGACGCGGGAGGCCAGCTGGCCAGCCAGCATCCCGCCCGCCCCGGTGATCTGGCCGGAAAGGAGCCCGCCGAGGGAGCTGATCTGTCCCGACAGCAGCGATAGCTGTTCGGTCCGGGTCGGCCACTTGGCCACCTCCTTGACCTCGTCGGGGCCGAGCCGCCCGCCATCGAGGGCACCGCCGCGGCACTCGAAGCCTTCGAACGACTTGTCGTTGGCAAGCCGGTCGAGCTCTTTGGCCAGGTCGACGATGTCCTCGCCGCCCCAGGCCAAGGCCAGCATGCCGGCGGCATCCTCCATCGCCGGCTCCAGCGGGGTGCCCGCCATCGCCCGGCGGGCGAGGCTGTTCTTGACGAGCTGGATGCTGATCTCCTTCTTGCGGAGGGTCTGCCGCAGCTGCGTGGTCTGCTGCGCATCCAGCTGCCCCAGGCTGACGACAATCACATCGCCCACGTCCTGCAAGCGATTCTTGAGGTCGTCGACCAACATGTTTTTGACGGCCTTGCTCATTGCTGCTCGTTCCTGTTCCTAGTGTCCTGGTGCCTGATTCTTGTGCCTGGTTCGTGCGAGTGGGCCTGCCTGGCGTGCGGTTGCCAGCCGAGCTCGGGGTGATCAGGTCGCCACCTTCACTCCCGGTGTCATCGTGCCCGCGATCGCCACGCTCTTGACGTACTGCCCCCGCACGCTGCTGGGCTGCATGCCGACGATGTGATCAATGAAGGCCTTGACGTTGTCGGCGAGTTTGGCCGGCTCGAAGCTCACCTTGCCGACGACCGCATGAACGATCCCGGTCGGGTCGTTCCGAAACTCGACCTTGCCCGCCTTGTACTCGCTGACGGTCTTCTTGATGTCGGCCGTCACCGTGCCGGCCCGCGGGCTTGGCATCAGGCCTCGCGGCCCGAGCACCTTCCCCAACGGGCCGACGAGCCCCATCATGTCGGGGGCGGCGATGCAGACATCGAAGTCGGTCCAGCCGTCCTTGATCTTCTTGGCCAGGTCTTCGGCGCCGACCTCCTCGGCCCCCGCCTCCCGGGCATCTTCAGCCATGTTGCCCTTGGCGAACACGACAACCCGCTTCGATTTTCCGATCCCATGAGGGAGCACGATCGAGCCGCGGACGATCTGGTCGGCCTGCTTGGGATCGATTCCCAGCCGCATGTGAATCTCGACGGTCTGATCGAACTTGGGAGCGGGAAACTTCTTCAGCAACTCGACGGCCTCGGCGATCGGCAGCGGGGCATCGCCGGCCGGCAGGACTGCCTGGGCCGCCTTCATCCGCTTGGTCTTGGCTGCGACGGTCATGGTGAGACACTCGGGGGTTGATGGATCTGGATGCGGAAAACTGGCTTTGATATGGCGAAAACCGAGGGCGTCAGCCCTCGACGGTGATGCCCATGCTGCGGGCGGTACCCTCGATCATGCGGCGAGCGTGTTCGGTATCACGGCCGTTGAGGTCGGCCGATTTCAGCTTGACGATCTCGTCGAGCTGGTCCACGGTGACCTTCCCGACCTTGGTCTTGTTGGGGACGCCCGATCCCTTGGCCAGGCCGGCCGCTTTTTTCAGGAGGGCGGCAGCCGGGGGGCTCTTGGTGACGAAGTCGAAAGAGCGATCGTTGTAGACCGTCACCACGACCGGAATCGGCATCCCGGCAGCCTCGCGGGTGCGATCGTTGAACTGCTGCACGAACTGCCCGAGGTTCAGGCCGAATCGGCCCAGCGAGGTACCGACCGGGGGCGCGGGGGTGGCCTGCCCACCCGGCACCTGGAACTTCGCCTGTCCGACAACCTGCTTCGCCATCTCGCCTATCCTCGTTGTTGTGATTCGCGGTCACTCAGACCGATTCGATCTGCCAGTATTCGATGTCCACCGGAGTCGAGCGTCCGAAGATGCTCAGGATCACTGTGACGCGACCGTTGGCCTCGTCGATCTGCTCGACCTCGCCCTCGAAGTTCTCGAAGGTCCCTTCGTTGATCTTGACCCGGTCGCCCTTCTTGAAGTTGATCTTCAGGCGGGGCGCCTCAGTCGTCTCCTCCTCCTCCTTGTGAAGCAGTTTGGCCACGTCCTGCGGCAGCATCGGGCTGGGACGCCCGGCCGAACCGGTGAAGTCGCCAATCCCGCCGGTCTCGCGGACCAGAAACCAGGTCTCGTCGTTGAGCACCATCTGGACCAGGATGTAGCCCGGATAGAGCTTGCGGGAGACCACCCGCTTCTTGCCCCCCTTGAAGTCGGTGACCTGCTCCTTCGGCACGATCACCTCGCCGAAGAGTTCGTTCATGCCCTGCATCGAGATGCGGCGAAGCAGCGCCTCGCGGATCGAATCCTCCCGGTTGCTCTGCACCTTGAGGATAAACCACTCCATCCCGCTGACCGGGACGGCCTCGGGCTCTTCCACCGCCTCCTCGACCGGCTTGGCATCTTCATCGCCCTCGAAGGGGTCGGCCAGTTCGACCGGGCCGTCGTCCTCGGCCTCGTCGTGGTCGGCCTCGTCGTGGGCGGCGGAGAGGTCGCCCTCGGGTTCGGCCGCAGGGGCCGGTTCCGATGGAGCGACTGGCCGCCCGTCGCCCACCGCCGAAGCCTCTGGCGACACAGCGGCAGCCTCGTCCGCCTCGGCGGGAGGCGGGGTCTGGTCGTCGTGCTGGGAGGCTTGGTCGGTCATGACTTTTTTCCACGCGTGAAACCCCTGCCGGACACCCGGCCAGGATCCAACTCCACCGAGGCCCACCTACGGCCCCGAAATACCTCCTCCGGTGATCAGCGACCAGAGTTCCCTCGGATGCAGCAGGAACCACCAGAAGAAATCGAATGCCGCCAGCAGGAATGCCAGGGCGAAGATCAGAAAGATTACCACCGCGGAACTGCGAAATACCTCATGGCCGGTCGGCCAGGAGACCTTCGCCATCTCGGCCTCGACGGCGATCAAAAACTCGGCAAACCGGGGCAGGTTGACCAGCCGGAACGAGACCCACACGGCCAGGGCCACCATCGCCGCCGGCAGCAGATACCGGACCACGCCCAGGTCGCGGCCGCCACCGCCCCCCTCGTAATAGCCGGCGATCTCCCGGGCGAGGAAAAACCCTCCCAGTCCCAGGATCACCACCAAGGCCGCGAAGGTCACCTGCCGGGTGACACGGCCCTGGCTCCACTTGTAGAGCGAGACGCTGATCATCTCGCCCCACAGGCTGCCAGTCCGCGCCGGATTATTTTGCATCGCTGCCATCGGGACTTCCATCCGCCCGCTTCTGCCCGGAGATTCGCCGCCCGCCGGCAGCGGCGCGTCCGGACGACACGCCACACGGCATTTGCAGGGGCGGCGGGAATCGAACTCGCAACCTCTGGTTTTGGAGACCAGCGCTCTG
>CALGAS010000397.1 GCA_937959175.1 uncultured bacterium
GTCTCGGAGTGGAGCGGCCGGTTTCGGGACTACGACGAGATCTACCGCAAGGAAGACGGCAACAGCCGCGTGTTGCTGTCGTTTCAAAACGATGGCCAGAATTTTGGCAGTTATTCCGAGCCCGAGGTGCCGGAGGGGCCGTGCCTCTCGTTTGGCCTGCACCTCGCCGAACGCGGCTACCGCGAGCTCGACATGCCGCTCGACGGCCAGGACGGCCGGCCCACCCTCGCCGACCTCACCGACGGTGAGCCGCACCACGTGGTCGCCACCTACGACAGCTTCACCGGCCGCAAGGTGATCTTCATCGACGGGGTGAAGCGGTTCGAGCACGCCTATCCGGTCGGCACGCTTATCCTGAGTGGCGGGCCGGTGGCGGCGACGATCGGCAACCACGGGGGCCGCGAGCCGTTCCGCGGCGTGATCGACGAGTTGGCCCTCTACGACTTCGCCCTCACGCCGGCCGAGGTGGCCGAGCACTGGCGGCGGGTGACGGCCGGCGAAAACTATTTCGGCTCCGAGCCGCCGGGCCCGGCCGCCCCGCGGTGGCAGGCCGTCACCCGGCTCGTCGAGGGGCAGACGATGACCTTCAATCAGCACACCGGCCTGCCGCGGTGACGAGGCCGAGCCTCGAACCGCGGGTCGCTGCCTTGAGGGGGCGGGCCGTCGCCGACTTCCGTTCCTCAGGCCCGCCCTGTCTGGGCCTCGCGGCGGGCCTCCTCGAGCTGCCGGATCCAGGCGCTCAGGTAGCGGCCGTTGTCGTGGTAGGTGCGGCCGCTGACGAGGTTGCCGTCCACCACGCAGGGGGCGTCCACGTAGATCCCGCCGGCGGTTTCGACGTCGTGCCGGCACTTGGCCACCGTCGTCACTTCGCGATTGGCCAGGCAGCCGGAATAGGCGGGAATCTCCACCCCGTGGCAGACCGTCGCCACCGGCTTACCCGCCGCGAAGAACCGCCGCGTGATCCGCACGAGGTCCTCGTCGTAGCGGATGTATTCGGGGGCCCGGCCGCCGCTGTAGAAGACCCCGAGGTAGTCGTCGGGCTCGACGTCGGCGAAGGCGATGTCGGCCGCGATCTGGTAGCCCTCCCACTCTCTGGTGATCGTCCAGCCGGGACGCACCTCGTGCATCACCATCTGGAAGACCCGCTTCTCCGGCCCGGCCACGACCGGCTCGAAGCCCGCCTCCTGGAGGCGGTAGTAGGGATAGAGCGTGTCGAGCGTCTCGGAGGCGTCGCCGACGACGAGCAGGACACGATGCGGGGCAGGTTTCTTGGCCATGGCCTCGATGATAGCCGCCCGACCGATCGCCGCATTAAGATTTCGCCGCCCTGGCATTCAGGTTTTGCCGCCCTGGCCGTGGCGAAACCGGCCCGGCGTCGTGCCGAACAGCGTCTTGAAAGCCTCGCAAACCCGTTCTCCGGGAAATGCTCGGCCACGAGCCGGCCGAGGTGGCGGTTGTCGACGCCCACGAAGGGGAGGCCGTCCGCCCCGCTCGCCGCGGGCGGCCCGGCCGGTCATAATAGGTAACCGGGCTTGTCCGGGCAGCCCGCCCACGTGATCCCCTGGCCCGGAGGAGTCCGCCGCATGCGCCGCCACGCTTTCCCGCTCTCCCGCCGGTCGCTCCTGGCCGCAGGCGCGACGGCCGCGACCGCCGCGCTCGTGCGGGCCGCCGATCCCGCCGGCACGCCGGCTTCTGCCTCGGCCTCGCCCGCGCCCGCCGACGGGCCCGGCATCGGTGTGATCGGCTGCCGCTATCAGGGCTCGGTGATCGCCGGCACGGCGCTCGCCCACGGCAGGATCGTGGCGCTGGCCGACGTCGATGCGGCCGTCCGCGACCTCTCCGCGATCGACGGCAACGTCAAGAAGCAGACGGGATTCACGGCCGAGCAGATCTACGCTGCGGCCGCCCGACACGACGACTACCGGCAGCTGCTCGACGATCCGCGGATCTCGGTGGTCCTGATCGGCGCGCCCGACCACTGGCATGCGGGGATGCTGATCGACGCCGTGAAGGCGGGCAAACACGTCTACGTCGAGAAGCCCCTCACGCTCACGGTCGACGAGGGCAAGGTGATCCGCCGGGTGATGGCCGAGAGCGACCGCGTCGTGCAGGTGGGCAGCTGGCAGCGGAGCGACCACCGGTTCCGCACCGCTGTGGAGATGGTGCGGGCCGGGCGGATCGGCCAGCTCGAGCGGATCGCCGTGGCGCTCGGCAGGAACGAGGCGGGCGGACCGTTCCCCGCCACGAGCCCGCCGCCGGGACTCGACTGGGATCGCTGGCTCGGCCAGGCACCGCTCGTGCCCTACTGTCGCGAGCGGTGCCACTACACGTTTCGCTGGTGGCTCGACTACGCCGGCGGCAAGCTCACCGACCACGGCGCCCACCATCTCGACATCGCCCAGTGGGCGATCGGGGCCGACCCGGTCGAGGTGATTCCCACGGCCCGGATGCCCGACGCGGCCGGGGGCTACACCGTGCCGGTGTCGTTCACGGTGGTCTACCGCTATCCCGGCGG
The DNA here is from genome assembly GCA_937959175.1 of uncultured bacterium. Taxonomy (GTDB): domain Bacteria; phylum Planctomycetota; class Planctomycetia; order Pirellulales; family UBA1268; genus QWPN01. The sequence continues at coordinate 2,516 of CALGAS010000397.1, forward strand.
CCTCGAGATGACCGTCACCGACGAGGGCCGCAACGGCATCCTCTTCGAGGGCAGCGAGGGGCGGATCTTCGTCAACCGCGGCGTGTTGTCGGGCAAGCCGGTGGACGAGCTCCGCGACCGTCCCCTGCCCCGCGACGCGTTCACGGCGTACGGCTTCGACAACCCCGCCATCCCGCAGCGGACGGGCAAGATCGAGGCGATCAAGAGCCACATGGCCAACTTCTTCGACTGCATCGCCGCGGCCGAGGCGGCGGGGGGCCGGCCGCCGCACGAGCCGATCTCCGACGTCGAGAGTCAGCATCGCTCGGCTACCACCTGCCACCTCGGCAACATCGCCTGCCGGCTGGGCCGGCCGCTCACCTGGGACGCCGCGGCCGAACGGTTCGTGGGCGACGCCGAGGCCGACGCCCTCTTGGCCCGGACGCAGCGGAAAGGCTACGAGGTGACGGCGTGAGCCCCCCGCGGCGGCCCGGGGCCGCGAGTCGCCGGTCGACGCGCGCGGTGTCCGTGCGGCCCGCGGCCGGCGGTGCCTTGTCGCGGCGGAGCTTCGGGCGGTCAGTGGCCGCGGCCGCCCTGCCCCTTGCGGCCGGGCCGGCGGCCGCGCCGGCGGCCGCGGAGTTGGCGGGAGCCCGCGCGGCGGCCTGGCGGCCGCGATTCATCCTCAGCTCGGCGCTCTACGGCACGTTTCCGCTCGCCGAGATCCTGCCGGAGGTTCGCAAGACCGGCGCCGACATGATCGACCTCTGGCCTCGGCCGCACGGCAGCCAGCGGGAGGAGATCGACGCGGTCGGCGTGGAGCAAGCAGCGGCGCTGCTCGCCGCGGCCGGCGTCAAGCTCGGCGGCATCGCCTGCTACAAGCCGGGGCCGTTCAACCTGGCGGGCGAGTTCGCGGTGGCCAAGCGGCTGGCCGCCGAGTCGCCGGTGCTCGTGACGACGGCTCCCGGCGACGGCGGGCTCGAGGGTGCGGCCCTCGTCACGGCCATCGAACGGTTCCTCGAAAAGCTCGGGCCGAGCCTGGCCGCGGCGGAGGAGACCGGCGGCGTGATCGCGATCGAGAACCACTCCAAGTCGCTGCTCCAGTCGCCCGAGGGCATCCGCCGATTCGCGGAACTGGCCCAGAGCGACCACCTTGGCGTGGCCCTCGCGCCGCACCATCTGCCGCAGGACGCGGAGCTGATCGCCGGCCTCGCCCGCGAACTCGGGCCCCGGCTGAAGTTCGTCTACGCACAGCAGCACGGCAAGGGCTCGAAGGAGAAGTTGCCGAAGGCTGACGAGCTCCTGCAGCTGCCAGGCCGTGGGCCGCTCGACTTCCGCCCACTGCTGCGAGCGTTGGCGGCGCTGAACTTCACCGGCCCGGTCGAGATCTTCATGCACCCGGTACCCCGCGGCGAGCCGATCCTGCCCTCGGTGGCCGAGATCACGGCGGAAGTGAACCGCGCGCGGGAGCATCTCCTGGCGGCGTGCGGCGGTTGACCTCGGGCCATGCAAGCGGCATCGCCAGGCCAGCTTTCCGACATTGCCACTAGCCAGGCTAGCCCTCGGGGTTCGACGCAGGGGGTGGCGGTGGCAACGTCGGGCCCTGGGCAGCGGGCCGCTACAACTTGTCGGCGATCGGATTCCAGACTTTCTCGAACCCGAAGCCGTCGAAGTCCTTCTCGTTGACGGTGGCAAACTCGGTGACTCCCTGTTGCAGGAGCGCGAGGGCGAGCCGCCAGTCGAAGGACCTTCGGCGAGCGAAGCCCGGGGTCCGGAGACGGGGCCAAAACGCGTCGTGAAACGGGCGGCTCTCGGGCGGGAAGCCGAGGAGCTGCCAAACCGGATGGTGCCGGAACGCCTCGCACACATCGACCGCAGCACCGGCGGCCAACGGTCGCTGCATGACGGAGGGGTTCCGCAGGAGGTTGTAGAGTTCCAGGAGGACAAACTCGCTGATGCCGACGTCGAGGCGAGCCCGGAGGGATTCGGCGAACGCGACGGCAGCAGCGTGCCGAGGATGATCTTCAACCACCAATGGAAACAAGATGTTCGTGTCGATGGCGATCATGCCTGTCCGTCAGGCCAGCTCGCAGGCCGCATCGTCAGCCCGCGTCGGGCCGTGATTCCTCATCGTCCCGAGCGAACCCTTTCAGCCTCTCCAACGGCACTTTGATGCCACCGCTTTGCACCACGGGAAGTTTCCAGCCTCTCCGCGCGGTGCCCGGCTCGGGGAAGCGGGCGAGAAACGTTTCCAGCCCGCGGCGAGTCACCTCAGCCAGAGACATTTCCCGCTCCGCAGCGAAGGCTTTGGCACGCT